>JBCCWS010000007.1 GCA_039193195.1 Pseudomonadota bacterium | reverse complement strand
GCCATAGACGCGTTGCTCAATCAGTTCGCGCAGACCATGGCGAACTCGCTCCTGACAGCGATCATCACGAACACACAGTGCCAGCGCTTCGATCAACCCAAGCTTGCGGTCGCTAGCCTTCAGCAGAATCGCACCCCCGTCCGAGCTGCTGTGCGGGTGGTCAAATCGCGCCGTGAGGGGCTTGCCAAAGCCTGTGTTGAACAGTGCACCCTGCGCTGTGGTAACGTCGACCATTGGAAGGCCTTCTTTGTGTCCGAAAGTGCTGTGTCGTAACACCTTTCTAACACATCGAGGCCTTCTTCTCTTTTGGCTCATGAATAATCCAGGCTAGCTAGTGGGCCGCTTGCGCTGCCGCAGGCCGGAACGGCGGAAACACCTCCCTGAGTTCGTTCTCTCGCGCCAGGTAGTTCATCACCATGTGCGAGCGCTCCTGCAGGGGCGAGTCGTCTTCGTCCTGTCCCTCGCGCGCGTGGATCGGGTGCAGCTCGACGCCGCTGCCGCGCCGTAGCGCCAACGCATTGGCCCTATCGCTATCGTTGTGTGAAACATAATAAAGGTGGTGGCGCGTGTCGGTGGGGTAGCTCTCCAGCATCTCCGCCAAGCGTTCAATGCCGTTTGGATCGGCGGCACGGGCGATCTCCAACCCAAAGGCGAACACCTCGCGCACGCCGAGCAGGTGCCCGAAGAGGCAAGCGGCGTACGCTCCCATCGAGTTGCCGACGCAGAAGACCTCCTCCACGTGCGCCAGGCGCTCCAGCAGCTTGCGCTGCCACGCCATCAGCGACCAGATGTCCCGCAGCTCACCGCCCACTCCGCGCGCGAAATTCGCGGTGTAGGGGTCGCGCAGCAGTACCAAGTTGCGCTTGGCCAAGCCCGATTTGTGCAGGAAGATCATCGAGGGCATGCCCGGTTGGCCTTGTGCACCTGCAAACACGAAGAATAGCTGGGCGCACTTAGGCCGCACACGCAGCACCACATTGCCGCCAAGATGTGACTTTCCAAACGGTTCCATGCGCCTATCCCCCGGTAGCGCGCTTGCTTTTCGATGATGGGCTGAGGCACACGGGCCCACGAGCAACGCCTAGGTGCACCGCCGCATCTCCGGTCTCCCGTTGCAGATGACACGCTGCATCACCAGGATCGCCAACGAGCACTGAATATCTTTCGTTGCAGCGGGATCAAGGGCAACGGTAGCATCGAGGTAGGGCCCAAAGGCAGTGCCAGGGAGCGACAATGCCCGCCCGTAAGAAGAAAGCTGTTCTCGTTCATCTCAACGACTTCGTCAGCGTAACGCCGCTGGTCGGTGGCTACCTCAAGGCGTATGCGCTGCAGGACGAAGAGATCCGCGCGAACTGGGATATCGAGCTCTACAACCGCTACGTGCAAACGCCCGCCTCGGAGCTTTTGAGCGAGCTGTACGAGCGCAAGCCTGATCTGATCGGCTTCAGCGTCTACACCTGGAACGTGGGGCTGGTGCTGCGCCTGCACGAGGCGCTGCGCCACGTGCTTGGGCCGAGCACCCAGTATCTGCTCGGCGGCGTGGAGGTGATGCACCTCGGTGAACGCTTCCTGCAGCCGCAGTGGGAGAACACCTCGATCTGCAACGGCGAAGGGGAGCTCACCTTCCTCGAGGTCTTGCGCCATCTCGCCAGCGGCGCGCCCGCCCTGCACGAGGTAAACGGGCTCTCCCTGTACCGGGACGGCGCCTTGATCACCACCCCGCCCAACGCGCGCATCCGCCACCTCGCGGACATCCCATCGCCTTGGCTTAGCGATATGTTCGCCGACGAGGATATGCGCGAGGTGGCCCTGTTCGAGACCAACCGAGGCTGTCCCTACGCGTGCGAGTTCTGCTACTGGGGCGGCGCCGTGGGCCAGCGCGTCACGCGCCTGGCGCTAGACCGGATAAAGGACGAGCTCACTTATATTGCAAAGAAGGGCACCAAGGTGCTCGCCTTCTGCGATGCCAACATCGGTTTGCTGCCGGAAGATGTGGCCATCGCCGAACACGTCGCCATGCTGCGCAACAGTCAGCGCGCGCCCACCCGGGTGATCATCAATTCGGCCAAAAACCGTATCGATCGGGTGGAGGAGATCGCCAAGGTCTACTACCGGGCGGGGCTGCTCACCACGCAGGCCATCACCCTGCAGAGCACGAACGATCTGGCCTTGAAGCAGGCCAAGCGGATCAACAAGAAGGACGACTACCTGCAGCTCATGGAGCGCCTCAACAAGTCGGCCGTGCCCACCTTCGTCGAGCTGATCTGGCCCATGCCGGGGGAGACCCTGGAGACCTTCAAGGCGGGCATCGACGACCTATGCCGCCGTGGCGCACCCTCCTTTTTCGTCCACCCCCTGCAGTGGCTGAACAACGTGGGCTTCTACGAGCGACGCGATGAACTCGGCGTTGCCACCCTGCGCAATGAAGACCCCCTCTCCGCCACGGAAAACGTGATCGGCACCAAGGAGGTGAGCTACCCGCAGTACCTCCAGGGCATGATGGTGATCTTCTCGCTGCTGCTGCTCTACACGAGCCGCGGCCTCTACACCACGATGCACCTGCTCAACGCCCTGAAGATCGCACGCTTTCGCGATGTGCTCGATGACTTCGCCGGGTGGATGAACGCCCGCCAGCACGAGGCCGACGACCCGGTTACGCAGATGTGGCAGGACGGCCACGCCCACTTCGAGACCATGTGCAAGGGTGTGTGGCCCGGCACGGTGCTAGACGGCGTGCTGCGCGAGCACCGCATCGCCTTCGATCGCCTGCTGCAGGAGTACGCCGAGCACCGCTTGATGCAGTTACCCCTCGGCGAACACGCCGAGCTGATCGCCGCGGCAGTCGAGTACGACCACCTCACCCGCCCCTACATCTACCTCACTCGTGACCTCGAGCTCGGCGTCGCCTTGGCGCACATCGAGATCTTGGCGATGAAGCGCGGCACCTGGTCGATCCTCAGTCCCTACGACTTCCCCGCGCTCAACCAGGCGGCCCGCGAAGCGACCGGACTCACGCCGGCGCTGCTGGCCAGAAAGCCCGTGACGATCAAGGTCGATCACCGCATCGGGTCCTTGCTGCCGCTGCCGAGCTGGCGTGAGCTCGATTACCACTGGTTTGCCACGGGCACCGTGCGCGCCATTATGCGCCACGAGCCGCGGTGCTCCACCACGCCGCCCACCGGCCCCCAACGCGAGGCGCCGGAACCGATCGCCGAGGCGCACTAGGCGCAACGCTCGTGAGTCGCCGGCGCGCCGTACTCATCCACTTGGACGTGATCCGCAGCGTCACGCCCTTGACCAGCGGCTACCTGAAGGCGATGGCGCTGACCGAGCCGGAGCTCGCCCGCGACTGGGACATCGAGCTCTACAGCGCACACGTCTCCACCCCGGCCTCCCAGATCATCGCCGACCTCGCCCGCAAGCGCCCGCAGCTCGTGGGCTTCTCCGTGTACACCTGGAACGTGCGCTTGGTCCAGCGCCTGCTGCCAGCCCTGCGCGCCGTGCTGCCCGCATCCACGCGCTACCTGCTCGGTGGCGTGGAGGTGATGAACCTCGGCCAACGCTACGTATCGCAGGATTGGGAGGACGTGGCTGTCTGCAACGGCGAGGGCGAGCTCACCTTTCGCGACTATCTGCTAGAGCTTGGACAGAGCCGACCCGCCCTGGAGCAGGTACCCGGGCTGGCCTTTTGGCGCGATGGCAGCTGGATCGCCACGCCAGCGCAGGCACGCCTTCGCCAGCTCGATGACATCCCCTCGCCTTACCTCACGGGGGTCCTGCAAGTGCAGGGCGTGGACGCGGCCCTGCTGGAGACCAACCGAGGGTGTCCGTACCAGTGCGAGTTTTGCTACTGGGGCGGGGCCATCGGTGCGCGCGTCAACCGCTTCGACGAGGAGCGCCTGAAGGAGGAGATCACCTACATCTGCCGGGAGGGCGCACGCACGATCTACTTCTGCGATGCCAACTTCGGCATGCTGCCGCGCGACCTAACGCTGGCGGAGCACCTGGTGCGTTCGCGCGAGCAGTATCGCTACCCTGACCACGTTTCCTTCTCCACGGCCAAGAACAGCGAGAAGCGCGTGGAACGGGTGGCCAAGGTGCTGATCGACGGCGGCCTCATGAACGTGCACTCGATCTCCTTGCAGACCATGAACCCGCAGGCGCTCGACGTCGCCAAGCGCAGCAACATCAAGGCGGACAGCTACGTCGCCCTGCAGCGGCGCCTCAACGAATGGGGCGTCTCCTCCAACGTGGAACTCATGTGGCCCCTGCCAGGGGAGACGCTCGAGTCCTTCAAGGACGGCATCGACGCCCTGTGCGCCATGGGCGCCCAGGCCTTTCAGATCTACCCCTTGCTGTGGATCAACAACATCGGTTACCGCGAGCGCGGCGACGAGCTCGGCGTGGTGACGATGGCCGAAGACGATCCCGCCGGCGGCGGCGAGATCGTCGTGCAAACGCGCGAGGTCAGCTACGCCGATTACCTACGCGGGCTGCAGTTCGCCACCGCGATCTTCCTCCTGCACGATTGCCGCGGCCTGTACGTGACCATGCAGCTGCTGCACCACCTCGGCCTCGCCACCTTCCGCGAGGTGGCCGATGCGTTCGTCGAGTGGATGGAAGGCCGCAGCGACTCTGATGAGGAGGGTCTCTTCGGCCTGTGGCAACTCGGCAAGCGCCAACCGGAGCGGGTGCTGCAGTACATCTGGAAGGGCGTGCTCGCCGACGCCGCCCTCCACGCCCACCGCGAGCAGCTCGACCGGTCCCTGCGCGACTTTCTCCTCAGCCAACGCCCTTGGCTGGCGCGACCGGAAGATCGCAAGCAGATCGTGGCCGCCCTGGAGTTCGACCTGCTCTCTCGCCCTTACCCCTTCCTGCAGACCGCCCTGACCCTTGGCGTGGAGCCCGAGCAGATCGCCATCAGCAAGCGCCGCAGAGGCATCTGGGAAGTGACCTCGCCCTACGACTTCCCCGCGTTCATCGATGCCCTGCGCGGGGTCGACGAGGGCGGCGAGCCGCACGGCACGGCGCATCTGTTAGAAGCGCTCTCGGCCGGGCCCGTGGAGCTGCGCATCGACCACCGCCGCGGCCTCGCCTTTCGCAAGGAGCGCAGCAGCGATGACATTCATTGGCACCTCTACCGCATGCTGCGCGGCATCCGCAAGACCGAGGCGCGCTACACCTGCGCCGAGACCGCCTGAACCGCGCCGTCGCTGCTCACTTCCGGCTCCAGGTTGCCGATCTCGCGGATCGCCTGGTGCATGTGCCAGTGATGCTCCTCTTCTTGCTTGGCCGGCAGCTGGCTCACCTGGCGTGGCCGATGGTTGATGCTGATGTCGCGCGGCGCGCGCAGCAGATCCTCGGCTGACGCTTCGCCGCGCGCGCGAAAAGCGTTCACGATCCGCGGCAGATCGAAATCCGACTGGGCCACCCAGTGCCCGCGACGCTTGCGCGCTACCTTCAGCGCGGTGCAGGACACGCCGAGCTCGAAGCGCGTCTGCAGGAATGGGAAGGGCCGCGAGAGAAGATCGAACTCGAAGGCGCTGCGCAGCAGCTCGCGGTCGTCCTCGCCCAGATCTGCGGTCCAGTCGGACCAATGCGCGTCGACGAAGGCCTCGAGCAACTTGTCGAAATCGGCGCGGGCGCTGTGCAGCGCTGCGTAGGCGATGGCCCCGCGCCACACGTAGCTGATCATCTGCTCGAAGCGGCCTCTGCCGTCCTGCCACAGGCGCACCACCGCGTCGCCCTTCTCGCCGGCGCCGCCCTCTAGCGCGGCACAGCGCGCATCCATGAAGGCCACGAAGTCATCGAAGACCTTGCGCGGCTTGGCCACGCCCAGGTGGCGCAGCACCAGGAGGGTGGCGAACATGCCGCGGCAGTTGTGCAGCAGGTAGACGGCCATGGCGAAGAGCAGGCCGTGCACGTACTCATCGAAGGTGACTTCAGCGGTCTGAATCACCACCTGACCGCCGCTGGCGGGATCGTCTTCGCGCAGGGTGACCACGCCGTACTCTTCGGTCTTATCCGCGTAGCCCACGTTGTTCAGCCACAGCAGGGGGTAGACCGTGAAGGACTGCGTGCCCATGGCGCACAGGGCGTCAATGCCGTCTTTGAAGGATGCCAAGGTCTCCCCCGGCATCGGCCACAGGAGCTCGACGAAGGACGGCACGCGCCACTCGTTGAGCCGGCGCTGCAGGCCCACGTAGGTCTCCGCGCGGATGTTGTCGCGGCTCGCTTTGCGCAGCGCGGCCTCGTTCAGGGTCTGCAGTGAAATCGATTGGTTATGCAACAGCTTGCCCTGGGTGAGGATGCGGGCCACCTGCTCCACGCGGTTGGGGTTGTTCTTCGCCGTGCTGTAGGCTACCCGCTGGGGCGCGTTGTAGTCGTGGCGCAGCTTGGCGATATGCTCGGCGATCTCCACATCGCGCGGCAGCATCCCGAAGTTGGCATCGCAAAGGGCCAAGGTCTTCGACCGGTGGCGTGCCAGGTAGGTCATCTCCTCCTTGATCCGATCCAGCTCGAGCTTGTGCACGCGCTCGCCCACGGCACCGCCCCAGTAGCAGAAATCACAGGCGAAGGGACAGCCGCGGTTGGTCTCGAAGAGCGCCACTTCGGCAAGATCCTCCGCCTCGAAGTAGCCCGCCAGAAAGGGGGACGGGATCTGCGCAAGCTTGGCCAGGCGCGGCCGAGGCGCCGTGCTGTGCCACTGGCCATCGCGCGCGAAGCTCAACCCGTCAACCCGTTCCAGGGCCAGATCGCCCGTGGTTACCTCGAGCAGGTAATCGCGAAAGGTGGCCTCGCCCTCGCCGTTGCACACGGCGACGTTCTCCCACGTGGGATCCAGGTAGCGCTCGGCACAGCGCATCACCTCCACGCCGCCCAGGATGAACTGCACGTGGCGCGGCAGGAGACCGCGCAGCGTTCGCAGCAGGCGCAGCACGAGCCCCACGTTCCAGCTGTACACGCTGAAACCGATCACATCCGGGCGACGGGCCAGGATATCGCCGAGGATCTGGCTGGCGGGCACGTGGTAGTACGCACTGTAGAGCTGGATATCCCAGTGCTGGCGCACCGTCTCGTGGCTGAGGGCGTAGGCCTTCAGGTACCCCCCCACCAGGGGGCTAACCCGCACCAAGGCATTGAGATGTACGAGGACAGCTGTGCGCTGCATAGGCTCGCTCGCTACGCTACCGGATCCGTCGGCGGCACGGCGCTACGCTGGCGCCTGGCGCTCGCATTATTTGCACGGCGTGCAGCATCGCATCGCACCAACCGTTTCCGATGGCGCCACGCCTGGCACGCGCGCTTGCCTAGCAGAGTGGCACGACGATTTGCGGGGAGCAAGCGCCTCGGCGAGGGGCGACCCGCGAGGGTTGGTTCACTATGCGGCACTGCACGGCACTTGCCGCCAAGTGAGCTTGTTCGTATCTTGGCATCGTCGCTAGCAGCGATCCCCGAGACCACTGGAAGGCGGCAAGCCAGGAGGCGAACCCAAGTGCCGGACGATGTAGGACAACAAGAATCAACGCTGGATCGCCTGCGCACGCTCATCGCCGAGGAACTCGACGTCCCCTTGAGCGCCGAGCAGATCGAGGCGGACACCCCCCTGTTCAACGGCGGCCTCAACCTGGATTCCTTCGCCGTGGTGGAGCTGGTGACCTTGCTGGAGGATCACTTTGACTTCGAGTTCATCGAAGACGATTTGAAGCCCGACAGCTTCGTGGACGTGCGCACCCTCGCCGGCGTGATCGAGCGCTCACTCGAGCAAAGCTAACTTTCCTGTTCGCTTACGCTGCGGGGAATTGAACCGCGAGCTGTACAATTCGCCCCTTCAACCGCCGACGCCGCGCAGGTTCCGCGGTGTATCACGACGCAAGCGACGCACTGAGGTGTAGGGACTCGTCGATTGCCTGCGACGTCTGCCCCCCACAGCGCACTAGCCTATGGACGAGGCACGCTCGTTCACGACGCTACTGAGCAGTAGTCTAGAAACACAGCTATACACGAGTGTCCCGCATGCCGCAGGCCGTCCACAACGTTCGTTTGATACGGATCTTCGTAGGCTCCCCGTCTGACGTGAGCGTGGAGCGCAGGCTCGCGCGCCAGCTCATCGACCGGCTCAACGACAGCCCCCATTACAAGGCCTTCCGCTTCGAGGCCGTCACCTGGGATCAGTCCGCCTACCCGCGCATCGCCTGGGTGAGTCCGCAGAAGGCGATCGAGGAGAACCTGCCGACACCGGCGGAGTGCGATCTGGCGGTGTTCATCTTCTGGTCGCGCGTCGGCACGCCGCTGCCGGAGGAAGACTACCCCGATTGGCCTACCGTCGAGTCCTTGCCCGAGCCCGCGGCGGAGCACCGCAGCGGCTCTGTGTGGGAGTTCTACCAGGCGATGGAGGGGGCGAAAGGCAACAACGACGGCCGGCCGGCGGTGCTGCTGCTGCGCGGCGCGCATGCGCCGGAACCCAACCTGGAGGATCCCGTCAGCTGGGCCGGTCAGCTACAAGCCTGCCGAGACTTCTTCGCGGCGCTGAACCCTGACGGCTACCGGGTGAACGTGATCGACTACGACGGCACCCAGGCCTTCGAGGACACGCTGCGCACGCAGCTCGATCAGACGATCTCCCAACTCACGCAGGGAGGCCAAGGCGCCGCCTCCGAGCAGCCGTCGCCCCAGTCCGCCGCGCCACCCCGCGTGCCCGAGGCATACCGCAAGTGGATCCTAGGCGAGGTGGAGCAACTCGATAACCCGGGCCTCAACGCCCAGACCGGGGTCGCCATCACCCTGGCGCAGATCTACGTGCCGGCGCTGACGCTCATCCAGCAGCCGGAGAACGGGACCAGCCTGAGCCTCGATCGTCAACAGCATTCCTTACTGCTCAATGAGCTCAACGAACGCTCGCTGTACGTGCCCGGACAAGCGGGCGGCGGCAAGACCACCTTCTGCCGCTGGGTGCTCGGCGTGGTCGGCGGCGCCATTCCCCTGCCCAGCGAGCAGAGCGAGCAACTCCCAGCACACTATCGGGAAACCCCACCGAGCGATCTGCGTCAACGCCTGCCTGTGCTGATCCGCCTGCGGGATCTCGCTGAGGCGCTCGCCCCGACGGAACGCGATTGGGGGGCCCGCCAGTTCCTGGAGGCTATCGGCGATTGGTTGGAGGGCCGATGTGCCGATGTCGGACTGACGCGAGCGCTCTTCGTGGCGCACTGGGAGGCCGGATCTGCGCTGATGCTGCTGGACGGTGTGGACGAGGTGCCCAGCGAAGGAAAGAACCCGCAAGGAAAGACGACCTATCCCCGCAGCGCCCTGTTGAGCGGCCTCGCCAGTACGCTGCGGTCACCGAGCTTCGGGGATAACCGCGTCTTGCTCACCAGCCGCCCCTACGGACTCTCCAGCAACGATGAGAACCAACTCGCACTCGCAACGCGCGACCTGAGCGCCCTGCCGAGCCCGCTACAGGAGAGCTTCATCGATCAGTGGTTTCGCCTCGCCACGCCAAGCGAATGGAAACGCAAGGCCAGCGCGCTACGGTCTCAGTTGGAGACCCGCGACGACCTGCGAGAGCTTCGCAGCAACCCCCTGATGCTGCACGCGCTGTGCGTGAAGTACCACGACGGGAATCAGCTGCCCGAGGACATCCACGATCTCTACGACAGCATCGTGAGCCGCGTGCTGCACAACCGCTACGAGAGCGAGACCCAAGACATCGTGGCCACGAGACGGCGACTGCAGGTGATCGCCCTAGACATGCACACGGGCGAGTACAGCGGTCAGCCGCGTACGCAGCCAATCGCGAAGATCGCGAACGCCGAGGTCGAACGGGCCCTGACCACCTTCGCACAGGCCAACCGCTACGACGAGACGAGCGAACTCGATGCGAACCGAAAGCTCATGGAGCTCCTGCGCAACTCCGGGTTGCTGTTCTCCAGCGACCAACACTCGGCCGAGTTTGCCCACCTGATGTTCTCGTACTTCCTGGCGAGCGAGCGGCTGCGAATCAATGACGTATCGCTCAGCGACTGCCTGCGCGAGCACGGCAACGTGGAGGCCTGGCATCCCACGCTGGAGTTCCGCTTTGCCTACGAGGCCCGGGATAGCCTGCAGCGCGCCATGCCGGTGCTCGACGCGCTGGCGGACGACATCGCGGGAGACCAGCTCGCCCGCGAGCCATTCAAAGCCGCGCTCATCGGCCGCTGCCTCGACATCGCGCAACGGCGCGGGCGGTTGGGGGACTGGGAGGGGCGGTACCAAGGCATTGCCCGGCGAGCGTTGGCGCTGCCGATCGACATGGAGGCGCGCGTTCAAGTCTATCGGTGGCTTGGGTTGATGGGCCTAGACGACCGTCCTGGCGTCGCTGACGAGAACGGATTGCCCTCAATCGACTGGGTAACGGTGCCCGCAGGTAGCGTGTTGCTGAAGCAAAGCAAATGGCTAGCTGGCACGGGGATGCACAGGATCGAACATGCCTTTGAAGTGTCGCGTTACCCCATAACCCATCGGCAGTTTCAGGCCTTCTTGGACGCCGAGAACGGCTACGCGAACCCCCAATGGTGGGTGGGACTCGAGCAACCAGAGCAGGCTGGGGACGCGTACTACAAGATTAGCAACTACCCTCGGGATTCGGTCAGCTGGTACGAGGCAACGGCGTTCTGTCGATGGCTGAGTGCCGAGATCGGGGAGGCGATCACGCTGCCAAATGAAGCCCAGTGGCAGCTCGCCGCTGGTGGTCCCAATGCCAATGAGTACCCGTGGGGTGACGCCTGGGACGCGAACGCAGCCAATACGGGGAGAGACAGGGGTGCGGCCGTTGGATTGTGGCCGCGTGACAAAGGCGTTGGCGACGCATATGACTTCGCGGGTGGACTTCGCGAGTGGTGCGCTCCCGTCGAAGATCAGCCGCAATCAATGCCCTTACGGGGTGCGTATTGGGCCGCAAGTAGCGGTTTCGCAGAAGAACAGGCGCGCTGCGCCGACCGCTCCTGGAATCGTCCGTACTACCGCAACATCAACGTCGGTTTTCGGGTGTGTCGTTGCTCCCCATCTTCCTGAACACTGATCCACTGACCACCGCTCCCTGACCGCCGCGAAGCGGCGCTCGCGATTTTTTGGAAACGCACCGCCCACAGCAACCCGTGTCAAGACCGCCGACGCATCCAATGATGCTTAAGCCGTATGCATCACAAACCCTCTCGTCGATCACTCGACAACCCGATAGGCTAGTGTGCTGTCCCAGAAGTTCGTTGAAAAACACGCACGGGGCTTTTCGTTCCTGGGTGCGGCGCGACGACGAGTGTGGCAGGCCCCACGGGAGGAGGAGCAACGTACTCAGGGGCGAAAAGTACCCGCGTATTTTTCAACGAACTTCTGGGACAGCACACTAGCAAAACGTATATTCAAGAGTGCCCCGCATGTCTCAGGCAGGCTCCACCGTCAATCTACTACGAATCTTCATAGGCTCCCCGTCGGATGTCGGAGAGGAGCGCAAGATCGCCCGCCAACTGATCGATAACCTCAACAGCAGTCCGCACTACCGTGGCCAGCGCTTCGAGGCCATCACCTGGGATCAAACCGCCTACCCTAGAATCGCCTGGGTGAGCCCACAGAAGGCCATCGAGGAAAACCTCCCGAAGCCCTCGGAATGCGACCTGGCGGTGTTCATCTTCTGGTCCCGAGTCGGCACCCCGCTACCGGCGCGGGACTACCCCGAGTGGCCCGCCGCCGAACGCCTACCCGAGCCCGAAGAGACACACCGCACGGGTTCCGTGTGGGGGTTCTACCAGGCCATGGCAGGCGCGAACACCAACGGCAAAGAACGCCCCCCGGTGCTACTGCTGCGCGGTACCCACGACCCCGTACCGGACTTCAAAGACCCCGCCGCCTGGGGCGCTCAAGTGCAAGCCTGCCGCGACTTCTTCGCCGCCCTAAACCCAGACGGCTACCGTATCAACGTCATTGACTACCGCGGCACGGAAGCCTTCCGCGACACCCTCCAAGCACAGCTAGACCAAACCCTGGCCCCACTCGCCAAGCCACCTGCAGACGCAGTGCCGACCGCCGCCCCTACGGATCCTTCCCCGCCGCTCGTGCCCGACGCCTACCGACGGTGGATTCGAAAGCAGGTCGCCAAGCTCGACAACCCCGGCCTCGACGACAAGGCTGGGGTCACCATCAGCCTGGCCCAGATTTACGTGCCCGCCGTTACCATCGGCGGGGAACGAGCAGAATCCACCAAGAATCGAGAGCGGCAACAGCACGCGCTCATGCTCGACGAACTCAACCAGCGTTCGCTCTACGTGCCCGGTCAGCCGGGTAGCGGCAAGACCACCTTCTGCCGCTGGGTGCTCGGCGTGGTCGGCGGGGCGATCCCACTTCCCAGCGCGCAGAGCGAACGCTTGCCGGAGGCTTTTCAAGAACCATCACCGAGCAACTTGCGCCAACGCTTGCCGGTGCTCATTCGCCTGCGCGACCTCGCGGACACGCTCAACCCTACGGAACGAGACTGGTCATCAGCGCAGTTTTGGAGCGCGCTGGGCGAATGGCTCGAGCGCAAGCAGTGGGCTGATGGCGCGCTGACCAGTAGGCTCGTTGAGGCCCACCGCGCCGCCGGTACGCTGCTCTTGCTCCTCGATGGCGTCGACGAAGTCGCGACGGCAGGGCGAGCGCCCGACGGTCGCCCGACGTACCCGCGCAAGGCGCTGCTCAGCGGGCTCGTGAACGCCCTCAACGACAGCGCCTTTCAGTCGAACCGCGTGCTGCTGACGAGCCGCCCCTACGGCCTCTCCCGCAACGAGGAGACTCAGCTGCCCCTGGCCAGGCGAGACCTCAGCCCCCTACCGCCACCGCTGCAGAACGGTTTCATCGAGCAGTGGTTCCAGCTGGCCATGCCCCCGCAGGCACAAGAGACGGCGAGTGCCCTTCGCACGCAACTGGAAGCCCGGACAGACCTCACCGAGCTGCGCACCAATCCGCTGATGCTGCACGCGCTGTGCGTGAAGTTCTACGACGGCAACCAGCTGCCTGAGGATATCCATGACCTGTACGCGAGCATCGTCAGCCGCGTGCCCCACAGCCGCTACGAGCGCGACACGAGGGACATTGTGGCCGCAAACCGCAGGCTGCAGGTGATCGCCCTCGATATGCACACGGGCCAGTACAGCGGGCAGACGCGCACGCAGCCCATGGCGAGTATCACCTACGGCGAGATCGAGTCGGCACTCACCAGCTTCGCGGACGAGGGACCCTTCGATGAGAGCACCGAACTTAGCGCCAGCCAGAAGCTGCGAGACTTGCTGGACAACTCGGGGCTGCTCTTCTCGCGCGACCAGGACTCGGCCGAGTTCGCTCACCTCATGTTCAGCTACTTCCTGGCGAGCGAGCGCTTGCGCGTCAACAAGACCTCGCTACGCGAGAGCCTTCAGGCGTATGGGAACTCGCAGGCCTGGCACCCAACGCTGCAGTTCCGCTTTGCCTACGAAGCACGCGAGAGCTTGCAGCAGGCGATGGAGGCCCTGGAGGCCCTCGCGGACGACGTGTCGGGCGAGAAGCTAGCCGCTGCACCCTACAAGGCGGCACTCATCGGGCGCTGCCTGGAGATTGCCAGCCGCCGCGGCAGGCTCGGGGACTGGGCCACTCGTTACCAAGACGTGGCCAGGCGCTCACTAGCAGCGCCGGTAGAATCATCCGCGCTGACGCAGGTATACCGATCCTTGGGCCTCATGCACTTGGACGATCGACCTGGCATCGGCCTGGACGCGAATGGACTGCCCGCGCCGAAGTGGATCGAGGTGCCCGCGGGCAGCGTAGTGCTGGAGAAGCACAGCGACCTTCCCGGCGAAGGCGAACATGCGGTTGCGGCCTTCGAGATCGCTTGCTACCCGACTACTCATCAGCAATTCCAAGCGTTCCTAGATGCCGAAGACGGGTATGGGAAAGGCTCTTGGTGGGATGGACTAGAGAAAGAGCTGATGCCAAGCCGAGCTAGGCATGCGATAGGCAACTATCCTAGAGACAGCGTCAGTTGGAACGATGCCGTCGCCTATTGCCGCTGGCTTAGTGCGCGTCTGCAGTGTGTAGTCAGGCTGCCGACTGAAGCGCAGTGGCAGCTCGCAGCAGGAGGGCCCCATAGCAAGACCTATCCATGGGCCAATGAGTGGGATCCGGCCGCGGCAAACGCAGGAGGTGGCAATCAAGGAGTTTGTACAGCCGTTGGGCTATGGCCGCGCGACCGAGGCGAATCCGGGGCATTCGACTTCGCGGGCGGGTTGACTGAGTGGTGCGCCCTCCCGCTCGGTGCAGACAAGTTGGAAGTAGCGCCCTTGAAGGGGGCGGCCTGGGTTGACGATGAAGCGCAGCGTCCCGATGGGCGCGCTGCGCCTTCCGCTTCAGGTTTCATCCGGACAACCGCCTCATCGGCGTCGGTTTTCGGGTGTGTCGTTGCTCCCCATCGTCCTGAACACTGACCCACTGACCACTGCTCCCTGATCGCCGCGAAGCGGCGCTCGCGATTTTTCTGGAACCGCGCTACCTGCGCGACACTTGCCCCAAGTTCGAGAGTACACGCTTGCGCAACCCCCACGTGTCGCCGTAGCGCACGTGGTTGATCCACCCTTGAAACGACGCATCGAGCTGCGCAAAGCTCACCCGCCCGGCCCGATAGGCCGCCACCACTTCGGCCAAGCGCCGCTGCCCATGGCGCACCTTGCGCGCCTTCACCCGCCGCTGCGTCGGGAACACCACAAAGCCCAGCCAGGGCACTCCGCAGCGACCAGGCATCACCTGCCCAGAACGCTCGTGTAGGGTCAGGCGCAAGCGCGCCAGGCGCTCGACGATCGATTCGCGCCAACGCTGCAGCTGGCGCTTGCTGTCGCTGAATAGGGCGAGATCATCGACATAGCGCAGGTACGCCGTGCAGCCCAGCTCGCGGCGCACGAAGTGGTCGAAGGGATTGAGGTAGCAGTTCGCCCAGAACTGCGAGGTGAGATTGCCGATCGGTAAGCCGCGCGGCCGCGTCGCCGCCAACAGGTCATCGCCGGGAAAGTACACGGGCGTGTACTGGTCATCCAGCACCCCCGCACCACTCGCCAGGATGCGTCTAATGAGTGACCGCGTTTGTGCACAGGTGACCACCCGTTGGAGTTCGCTCAACAAGACTTCATGGTCAACCGCTGGAAAGAACTGAACGACGTCGAGGCGAAGCGCGTATCGATATCGCTTGGTCAGTGCTTGTAGCTCGTCCACGGCGGCATGAGTTCCCTTGCCCACGCGATTCGCGAAGCTGTTGGCAATGAAGCGTGCCTCAAAGGCCGGCTCGATGACTTGGCACAATGCGTGATGCACCACTCGATCGCGAAAAGGTGCTGCACTGATCTTGAGCAACTTCGGCTCGTGCACATGGAAGTGCACGTACCGCCCGGGGACGTAGGAGCCTTCGCCGAGGTCGCGCCGCAGGGTCGCGAGGTGATGCCCCCAGTTCGCCTCGAAACGTGCCGCGGGGGCCTGGCCGCGCTTGCCTCGTGCGGCACGGCGCGCGGCACCCACGTACATCGGAGCGACAGCCCCATGGCCAACGACATGATCATCCTGGTCCGAACCTTCGATCTACTGAGCTGGCTAGTCCCCGCGTGCGCCCGCTTTCCGCGTGTGTTTCGAGACAACGTGACGGCCCGCCTGATCGGTGCGGCATTGGATACGCAGGATACCCTGCTCCTCGCCCAGGCCGCACGCCAGGGAGACACTCGTCTGCGGCACCTGCAGGACAGCAGCGCTCACGTTCAGCGCCTTCGCGTTTACCTGCGCCTGGCCCATCACCTGCAATGGCCTACGGATGGCCAGTACGCTCACGTGACGAAGCTGGTCGATCATGTTGGCGCCTTGCTGGGCGGGTGGCTGCGACAGGCCCAAGCACCGTCCTAGCACACCAACTGCATGATCATCGGTGTTAGCCTACCCAGGCCGATGAAGAGCTGTCGGTGGGGCGCCCCGGTGGCGCGCTGCGCCAACCGCAACAGGAATCATCCGAACAACCGCAACATCAACATCGGTTTTCGGGTGTGTCGTTGCTCCACATCTCCCCACCCGTGCGGCTAGGCCGGACGGCGCACGCCGTCGCTATGCCGCTCACCGATCAAGGTTCGTGAGCTCCGCTGCGGGATGACTAGATGGCGCGGGGTGGTCCCGTCCGTACGCTGGCGGTCTGATGCTGCCGCCGTCGGGCGCATAGTGCAGATTGGCGACCTCCTGGGTGCGCTTGACGCGCACCCCGAGGTCGCCTCCTGCGCACGACGTCTGAGGTCACCGCGACGCCGGCGGCAGCCGAGCCGGAGTAAGTGTTCAGCAGTTCAGTGTTCAGGAAGATGGGGAGCAACGACACACCCGAAAACCGACGAGGATGACGCGGAAGTACGGATGACTCCAGTAGCGGTAGGCGCAGCGCGCGTATCGGCGAGCAAGGCTCCAGTTGCCACCACGAACGCTTCGCTCTTTCGCGCCATCCACCGCCTGGTTGTCGGCCACTTCGTACTCGTTCAAGCACCACTCTTCCACATTGCCCGTGCAATCGCCCATGCCATCACGAGCACCCCCCTGCGGGCAGAGATCCACCGGCGAGGTGGTTCCTGCCTCTTGCTCGAGCAAGTTCGCGTAGCCGTCCACCCAAGGGCCCTCCCAAGCGAACTCGCGCTGTTCCTCCCGCCCCCTGGCGGCCCACTCCCATTCCCATTCCGTCGGCAAGCGAATCTCCTGGCCGCCGAGCACCGCAGCACGTCGCGCCGTCAGCCAGCGACAGAAGGCGACGGCGTCGTACCAACTCACGCCCACCACCGGTCGCCAAGGCTCCCGAATCGTCGGCTTCGGCGGCTCATCCCCGTGCGGGTGATCGAGCCCCGCATACCACGGCCCCGCCGGCGATGACTCCGGATCAGCCAAGAACGCCATGAACTGTGCGTAGGTCACCGGGTACCGCCCCAGGGCGTAGTGCGCAGGCGTGCTGAAGGTGCCGGCACCGCCCTCCAGGGTGACCTCACCGCCCGGGATCTCCACCCAAGCGATGTCCGGCAGTCCATCGCCATCCACGTCCATGCCCTTCGGTGCCCGCGCCGCGAAATCCATCGCCCGCTCTCGCAGCTCGATACGCTCAAGAAAGGGCCGGTCGACCCGCTCCCAGTCCTCCCGCCGCGGGCACACGAAGCTGCGCATGGGCTCACCCAAGGACTCGACCCCACCGCCGGTGATCGCACTCAATGCGCGACGAATCTCCGGCGCTCGACCTCGGTGCCAGCGCAAGCTCAGCTCATCACCTTGCCGTCTCGCCATCGCCTCGGCCCAACGCCGCGCGTCCCGTTCCAGCTGGCGCAGCAGCGAAAGGTCGTAGCCGCGCTCGTGGAGCCACCGCTGGAGTCGCGGCCACTGGGTAAACAGCGCCTCATGAGCCACTTCCAGCGTGCGATCAGGCCCCTCCTGCTCACCATCGCTGACCAACAGCCGCGCGTTCACCAGCGCCGCGGCCAGGGCAGATGTCTCCGTATCCGAAGGCCACGGCGCGCGCCGGCGCGTAGGCCGACGTTCATCGTCCAAGGACACCAGCTCTGCGAAGAGCCGGGTGAAGGCGCGCTCGCGCGTTGCGGGCTCCATGGCCACGGAATCGAGGGCGGTATCCGCCTGCCGACGCACCGCACCGCCCACACCACCGAGCGTGTTGTACGCCGCGAGCGTGAGCGCGACCGGCTCCAGTGCTCCCACAACGCATCCAACGTAAACGCGAGCAAGGGCAGCACGCCGGGGCCAGCACCGGCATCGCGCAACAGCGTCGCCAGCAACTCGTCATCCAGCCGCGCCCCGGCCTGCGCCAGGGGCATGGTCGCGATCTCGCGCAGCTGCTCTGGCGCAGGCGGGCCCAGCAGCATCGCGGGCGCGCCGAACAGCTCCAGTAGGCTTGGGACATCAGCGATGCGATGGAAAAAGTCGTTGCGCATGGTCACGACCACGCACAGCTTCGGTGTTGCTGCTAGCTGGGCGAGTAACCAGCCGAACGGTTGCTGATGAGACTCGCGGCAAACGGTAAAGAGCTCTTCGAACTGATCGATGAACACCAGCAGCGGCGTGGGGAGCCTCTCCAACTGGGGAAGCACGTCGCGCAACGCCTGATCATTTTCAGACTGGGCGGCGTACCGCAGCTGTTTCGCTAGGGGTCCGCCGGGTGCGGTGGATGCCCATTCGCGCAACGCGGTGGCCACGCCGACAAAGGGGTCGTCGCTGATGCCCCCGGGGGAGATTTGCTGGGTCGCTTGCCAAGCGGGATTGCTCGCCGCCAACGCGGGGATCAACCCCGCTTCCACCAAGGACGACTTACCGGACCCCGACGCGCCCAGTACCGGAACGAAACCGCCCTGCTCCATCACGCGCTTGACCAGACGGTCGATGTCACTCTGTCGGCCCGCGAAGATCTTCGGGTACTCGCGGGTGTACGCGAGGAGGCCACGGTAGGGGCCTGCCTCAGGGTAGTCGCGACCGCGTACCAGCAAGGTGGTGGGCGGACCGGGCGGCGCTGTCTTGGGCGCCGAGGTCGCCACGTGCGGCTGTTTCCGCAACCAGTCGAGTACGTAGCGACGCAAAGAGGTATAGATCTTTTCTTGAAACTGGTCAGCGCCATCGTACGGGTTGACGTAGTGTTCGATCGGCCGGTCGGCGGGATGGAACTCACGTACCAGGCGCTTGACCCGTGCCGCCTGCTCGGACTTCTCCTCGAAGTCAGGGTCGTTGATGTCCAACGACGCGCTCGCCACGTTGTGCCAGACCCACACCGTGCGGTCCGCCTCCAAGGCCAGATAGAGCTCACGCTCCGTGCCCGAGCGGCACTTGCGCCCTCCCGCCGTCGTCAACACGTCTGGCAACGGATGCCCCAAGCGTTGCCAGAGAATACCGATGACGAGATCACACTCCTCCGGGCTCGTACGGCTCTCGATATGCGCCTGCGCATCGCGATTCGCTGGCATCGTGTCGCGCCCCGGGGTGCTGTCCCAGGACTCGTCGTAAATCACTGCCCGCGCCCGCACCTCGGGGTCTTGATTCACCCGGGCGATAGCGTCGCGCACGTGGGCGCGCTCCGCTGCCACGTCGCCAGGGCTGGCGACAAAGACGCGAAACGGCTGAATACCGGGCTCGCTCACCTGAATCCTCCAAGGCTTCTCCCAACACTGAAGATAGCGTGATCGACCCCGCACACCAAGCACCAGGTCAGGCCATCGTCTCGCAGGCCCCGCAGCAGGGTGCGACTTATCTCCTAAGACTTGCACTAACATATCAGTGCCGCAGCACATCGCGATTTGTGGCGCACCGATGAGGATCAGCGTCGGACGCGGTCAGCTGTGCTGATCGTCAAGAAAGAGAGGGAGAAACCTGATGAAAGCCATATCGCGCGTACCCGCCAGCTGGGGTGCGCTGCTACTCATGAGCCTGCTCGCCGCCACAGACCCGGCAATGGCGCGGTCCGCCCAGCAGCTGTCCTGCGAGACCGGCGAGTTCCCGTTGATCCTGCAGAACATCCTCATCCTGGAGGACGACAGGGAGCTGCCCGATCAGGCCTCACGGTGAACGATATCAGCTGCGTGGAGAATGGCGGGCTGCAGGGTGAGCGGCAGCTTCGAACCTGGCTTTGGAGCGATCGCCGACGCGGTGACCGGCACCTTTGACAAGTCATCGACGAGATTAACGCCCAGCTGGCCTGCTACGAAGTATCCTTCAGCAGGTGAGGTGGTAGCGACGCGGCTACCACCCCACCGTTCCTCCCTAGCGCTTGTTCACCGCCTTACGGTCGTGGCTGCGCAAGCGTGCGAAGGCCTGGGCAGACTCGTGCGCATCGTACAGCTGCATGGCTGCCTCCTCGCACTGGGCCACCGCCTCCTCGCGCATGCCACGGCCCGTCTCGTAGAGCGCGCGCTCGACGGCCGCGGTGCACGTCTCGAGCTTGCGCTCGGCGAGATCGGTCGCGTTTGCGAAGCGCGCGGCCAACAGCGACTCCTCCCGGCTCACCCGCTCGCTCTCTGCGAACTCGATCAGGTCACGCGAGGTGCTCTGTGCAGCCACCGCGTAATCCCGCGCGTTGCTCAAGGGGATCAGCAGATCCGCGTACAGAGGCACGTTAGGTAGCGCCAGCACCTGCACCGTCCCGCGCACGTTCCAGCCCGCGCTGAAGGTGGTGAGGGCACCGTGCTCGGCCCCTTCCTCGCCATCGTCGCAGCCGCCGACGATCTCATCGTCACAGCCTCCATCGAAGACCAGCTCGTCCGTGACCGGCTCGCAGAACTCGGGCACGATCTCGCACAGCGGGGGCGGCTCATCGGGGGGCTCCAGGCCGTCCTGCACTTCGAAGGGCTGGAAGCCCGCGGTCAAGAACTCGATGTCATCCCAATCGACGAACTGGATCACCAGCTTGATCGCACCGGCTGGCGGCAAGGACGTGGGGGTGGCGGGCGTATGGAACACGTAGCCTTCCTCACAGTTGTCGCCGTAGGGGCCGGTGAACTCCAGCCACTCGTTCGGCACGTGAGGCAGTTCGAGGCCGTTGTTGTTGACACCGTTCATGAAGTCGTTGCCGGCCACGCCGCCCTCGTACCAACCCCATTCGAGGAGGTTGTTGCCCTTTACGCGAAAGCCGCAGGCGCCGTCCGGGAATGGCACGGCCTCACCGGAGGCAGTCCACTCGATGTCGCCGCCGAAGGGACCGTTGACGAAGATCTCTACGGTGGGCGTGCCGAAGGCCATGGGGTCGATGTCGACGGCCAGATTGCCGATGCCGGCATCGGCGAGGTTGCTGGCCAGCGTGAGCGCGAGCGCGGTGGCGCCGAGGCTGCTGCGCATGATGGGGTTGCTATTCACTGTACTTCTCCGTTGTTGCTCTTGAGGTTGAACCCTTGGCGCACGCACGCACCAAGGCTGAGACCTACGGCCAAGTGCAGGCTCGGCACTCGCTGTGGTCACCCGAACCCTGCGCGAGCGAAGGGCGCCAGAGGTCATCAACAACCGAGTTTTTTTGCCGTGAGGGAATCAGCGTGCGGACGTCGCTCACTCCAGGTTGCGCCGCCGACGTCGTTTGCTAATGTGACGCCCCGAACGGCGATGAGACGCCGCCCTGCACGCCCTCAGCGAAGGTGCTCCGGTGCAAACTCACAAGCTCCAACGTAGGCACACCCTGTTTCGTGGCGAGGGGCTCTCGACCAGCCTCAGCTACTACACGCCAGACCAGCACATGGCGAAGCATCGCCACGACTATCACCAGGTCTCTTGGCTGCTCGTAGGCGAGATGCAGGAGTCCGGCCAGCGTGGCGAGCGCGATGTGTACCGGTTCTCCTGCGGTGTCAAGCCGGCCGGTTTCACCCACGCGAACCGATACGGGCCGTCGGGGTCGCTGATCCTGGCGGTGAACATCGATCCGGAGATGCCCCTGGGGCTGCAAGCGCTCGCGCTGGGCGATTGGCGCTGGCGCCCGCAGGAAGAAGATGGCGCGCAACGACGGTTCGCGGAGCTTATGCCCCTGCTAGCTGAGCCGAGCACCTGCAACGAGCAGCTCGTGTGGGATCTGCTTGCCCTATCGCTGTCACACCGCGACGACACCAAGCGAGGCGCCACGCCGCCGACCTGGCTTGCCAACGTGCGCGAGGCCCTGCGCGAGGGCGGCCCTGACCTCGACCTCGCCGCCCTGGCTCACGAGGCGGGCGTACATCGCGTACACCTCTCGCGAAGCTTCTCGCAATGGTTCGGCACCTCGCCGAGCGCCTATCGCTCGCGCAGCGCCTTGGCGAAGGCGGTCACGGCCCTCGCCAAGGGCCACTCGCTGAGCGGCGCCGCCAACGAGGCAGGCTTCGCCGACCAGGCCCACTTCCACCGTGTCGCCCGCCGCCAGACAGGTCTCACCCCCGGCGCGCTCAGGCGCCTGTCGCGGTGCCAGCAGGTTACGTCCGTACAATAGATCCGCGCCGCCTCAGGTCACCATTTGCGCCGTTACTCCAGCAACGTCGAGGGAATCCGATGCTGAGACACGCCGTTCTCGTCCTGGTCCTGCTCGTACTGAGTGCCAGCGCCCGCGCCACCTCGCCCCAGGAGGCGGCCGATCAGCTCAGCGCCTTCATCGATGACATTCCGGGCCTGGAGCCCGGGTTCGCCGCCGTGGTGGTGACCCCCGATGACGTGCTTCTGAACAAGGTGATGGGCGTGAGGCGCGCCTCCACCGGCGCACCGCTCACGGTGGATACGCCCATCTACATCGCCTCCCAGACCAAGGCGTACATGGGGTTGCTTGCCGCCGTGCTGGACGAGCGAGGCATCTTGCCTTTGGACAGCACCGTGGCGACGTACTGGCCAGCGCTGGCCCTGCCGGGGGGACTGCAGGCCGAGGACTACACCTTGCGCCAGCTGCTGACCCACGAGTTGCCGATAAACGCAGATTTCATCGTCAACACAGAGGCCTATGTAACCCGCATCGACCCCGAGGACTACCCGCGCCTAATCGGCGAGTACGCCGAGCGGCGCGATGCGGGCTTCTCCTACGACAATTTGGGCTACAACATCTACGGCGCCATCTTGGAGACCCACACGGGCAAGACCTGGCAGCAGTGGCTGGATGAGGAAGTGTTCACGCCCCTGAAGCTGTCGCGAAGCTCCGCCCGCACCTCAGACTTCAGCCTCGACGAGTTGGCCTTCAGCCACCAGTGGCAGGGCGAGCCGGGCTGGCACGACGTGCGCCCGAAGTACGACGGCATGATGCACTCGGCGGGGGGTATCGTGACCTCCACCAATGACATGGCGCGCTTTCTTCAGCTGCAGCTTGTCGGTGGAGGCGACGCCACGCCGTTCTCGCGCAAGGCCGTGGCGCTTGCGCAGACCTCCTTCGTGAGCACCGCCATGGAGGACCGTAAGAACGCCTACGAGCTACCCTGCAGCGGCTACTCCTTGGGCTGGAATTTGTGCGACTTCAGCGGCCATCAGGTGTTCATCCACGGCGGAGGCTACACAGGCAATCGCACGATGATGGCGTTCTCGAAGGACCTCGGGGTCGGCGTGGCCGCCTTCTCCAACTCGGACAATCAAACGGGCTGGTTTACCAGCCGCACCGTGACCATGTTTCTGCAGTTTCTCACCGACCACCCGGACGCCGAGAAGATGCGCGCCCTGCGCGTCGAACGCTATCCGCAACGCGTAGCCCGCCAGCTAAAGTACTTGAGCGAGCGCGTCGCCGACAGCGAAGCCGACCCGCAGTGGCAGGGCTGGCAGTGGTCTCCCCCGACGACGGCCCTCCACGAGTACGTCGGTCGCTACCGCACGGACGAGGTGTACTTGGAGTGGAGCTTGGGGGTGCGCGGCCAGCTCGTCGCCGACTGGGGCGATATCTCCCTAACGCTAGAGCCGGCCGCGCCAGACCTGTTCGCCACCCGATCGAGCCCCCTCGATCCCTGGTCACCCGTGCGCTTCCTGCGCGATGGCGCGGGCAAGGTGATCGGTTTGCAGCGCGAGGGCCACGCGTACCAGAAGGTGGCCGCACCGCCGGGCACTAGCAGCCAATAGGCTGCTTGCGCTTGCGCGGCGCCGCGTAGACGGTAACCTGCAGGAGCTTTGCCACGCGAGTACGCGATGAACCTGCATCACCTACGATCCTGCCTGCTAGGCGCCTTGGCCTTGTGGCTAGGCGCCTGCTCCTCCGACGCGCAAACCCTGCGCATCGACGACGGCTACCTCACTCCTGAACAAGCGAAAACCATCCGCGACAGCTGGCCTAAGGAAACCCGCCAGCAGCTGATCGACTACGTGTACAGCAACAGGTTCAATCGCCAGGTCCGCCCGTGCGGTGAGGATCCGGCACTTGAGAACGTGCCCGCCGTAAAGCTCTCCGGCAAGGGCTTCAAGCTCCCCCGCCGCCATCGCGATGACCTCAGCTGCGCCTTGGTCGAAGCGGGCATCTACCTGCTCGGCGAGCGAGGGCGGTCGAGTACGGACTTCGTCACCCTGGTCGGCGTGGCGGACGGCGAACGAGTATTGGAGATCGAGGTGCAGCGCGACGAGGGCGGCGTCGTGCAACAGGTCTATGGACTCCACGCGCCGGATATCGGCCGCCTGCTACTGCGGCCCCGACCTGACAACGCGCCGGGCGTGGGGCGCTTCGGCAAGAAGGTCGAACGAGAAGTCTCCGCCTCGCAGAGCCTCGACGCCGTGCGCGCCCTACTGGGCAACGCCTCCTTCGATCTTTCCGTGGTCGGCTTCGGCCTGGCCCCGGACGAGACAGATCCCAAGGACGAGCCGGGCTGCGCCGAAACGGGCAAGTGCCCTCTGCTCGCCTGCGGGCCCGCACCCTCGGACCAAGCGGTCTTACGCCAGGCGCTCTTTTCCGCCGAGGACAAGCGCGAGATCGTCTGCCCCACGCTCGAGCGCTGGCAGACCGAGCGTCACCGCATCTCATCACCCACCGACAACGTGGTGCGTCGGGCCTTGGTGATCGCCGCCATCTCCCGCGCGCCGGAGTCGGACACGCGGCGCGACGGGGTGCGCATCGTGACCGAGCACAGCACCTCCGGCACGCGTTTCGTCGGGTTCAGCGAGCTGCTGCCGGGGCTGGTGACCACGCCCGTGCTCAGCCAAACCGTACGCAAGGTGGAGGTGATCGGCTGCGAGGGCGATAAGCGACGCCAGCGCTGCGAGGCTAAGGTGGCGCTGGAAGTGTTCTCGCGCGTTGTCAACATGCCGCGCAACATGCCGCAGACGGCGTTGGTTGAGTCTCTGGGCTTTCCCTCGCGAAGCTTCGAGAAGACCATGACCCTCGAATTCCGTCGGCGCAATGCGCGATGGGAGCTTCAAGACGCGGAGAAAACGGCCGACGCGCTGTTCGACCTGCAGGACGCGCGCATCACTAAAACGGTTAGCGACTATCTGGTCGAAAAGCTGCGGGCGATGCCGCCGCGCTGAGGGGAGCCATAGCCGAAGCAGTCGGAAACCGCCTCTCGGCGATACGCAGGGGCCTGCCGTCTGCGACCGCCAGGATCCCTACGGCCTGTTGTATTCAGACGTCGACCACGGGCGCCTTCGCAAACGGCAGATGACCGGCTTTGACCCACACCCGAGCGCCCTCGGCACCAGCCACGGCCGATAGCTGGCCACCTATCGGTAAGCGTAGCCAAGAGTGCTTGCGCAATCGATCGCCTGACTCGGCGAACTCGCCCTCGAGCACGAGAAACTCGCCGCCGCCGGGAAGATCGAGGCCCACAGCCTGCCCCGGCGCCCACATCTCCAACCGCACCGACTCGCGCGCATCCTCGAACAGCGGCATCACCGACACGCCTGGACGATCGCGCGCCTCGACACTTGCCATCTTGTTCATGTCGATCATCACGGGCGTGCGATCCTCGGGAGCGAACTGCCAGAGCTTAACGAAGATCACACAGCCCGGCGCGGAGCCGGGCGTGTGTCGCGAGGTGGGCGGGTTACGCACGTAGGCCCCGGCGGGAAAGTCCCCGTGCTCGTCCTGGAACACGCCGTCCAGCACGATGAACTCCTCGCCGCCACCGTGCGTGTGCGGGCTGAAGTGACTGCCGGGCGCGTAGCGCACGATGGTGGTGGCACGGGCCACCTCCGCGCCAATGCGATCGAGCATGCGGCGTTGCACCCCTGCCATCGGCGAGGCTTGCCAAGGCACCTCATCCTCGTGCAGCAGCACGCGCTGGAAGAAGTCAGCGTTAAGTTCCACGGGAGTCTCCTTACCCAGAGCTTCGGTCAGCTGGCGATACTCGGCCGCGAGGCGACGCGATCTCGCCACGCGCGCAAGTTGTGGAGTTCCGGTGGAATCTCCACCTTCGCGAAATCGGCGAAGGCGAGGCCAGCGAAGGCCGTGATGTCCGCCACACTGAAGCGATCGCCCGCGAGGTAGGGCTGGTCCTCGAGCACGCCGTCGAGGTAGCGCATCGTGTCCTGCGCCACCTGCTTGCGCTTCTGCCCCCAGCCTTGGTTCTGATAGGTCTCGAGATCCGGGCCTAGGCCCGGCGTCGCATGGTGGAAGTAGGCCCCTACCGCGTCCATGAGCCCCGCTTCAGCGCGCAGGTTCATCATCTGAGTGACGGCGCGCTGCCTAGGCGTGTCGCCGAAGAGCGATGGTCCCTCGAAGTGGCCGTCGATGTACTCGGTAATGGCTGTGCACTGGGAGATGCAGGTGCCGCACTCGAGCTCGGCGTAGGGCACGGTCGCGTCGGGGTTACGGGCGCGAAAGGCCTCCGTGCGGTGCTCGCCGTTCATCAGGTCCACCGGGACGAACTCCACCTGCTCCGTAGCGCCCTTCTCGGCCAGCGCGATACGCACGCGGGCGGGATTGGGAAAGCCCTCAACATCGTAGATTTTCATCGGGATACTCCTGCAGTGAATTTTAACTACCTACTAGATGGTAGGTAATATTCGCAGTACCCGCAAGGCAACTTGCCCGTCGCCCCCTCCATCATGCCTAGCCCATTGATTTAATGAACACTTTCAGGAATCCTGCAACACCATGGATACGAAGACTCAGCTGCTCGATGCCGCCGAGCGCGCGGCCCGAGAACGAGGCTACGATGGCTTCAGCTACGCCGACCTGGCGGCAAGCGTGGGGATCAAGAAGGCCAGCATCCACTACCACTTCCCCACCAAGGCGGATCTGGCCATGGCGCTCGTGACGCGCTACCGGGACGCGAACCGAGCGTTTCGGGATCAGGTGGACAGCGCAGCCTTGGTGCCGACCGAGAAACTCAGCCGCTTCGTGGCCCACTACCGCGACGCCCTCGGCGAGGGCGACATGCTCTGCCTGTGCGTGTCCCTCGCCTTGAGTCCCGATCGCCTAAGCGAACAAGTACGCGAGGCCTTGAATGCCTTCCACGCGGAGAGCATCGACTGGCTGCAATCGGTGATCACCGATGCGACCAAGGTGGGCGCACTGGCGCACGCGGGTGACGCGCGGGAAGAGGCGAGCGCGCTCCTGGCGCTGGTCGAGGGCGCGCAGCTGCACGGACGGGCGTCCGGTCGCGTGGGGGATTTCGATCGAGCGACGACTCGCTTCATCGCTCGCCTTCGCGGCGGAGCGGACTGAGCGCAAGGCACTACGCCTGGGCGATCGACCTAGTAAGGTGGGCAACGCGCGACCCCGACCGGGGGAGAAAGGCCGCGCGCTACCCGTGGGGACTCAGATACCGCCGGCAGATCCGCCCACCAACCAAAAGGTGAGGGCTTCGGCGAAGCCGCTCTCGTCGTCCGGACGGTAGGCGGCCAACTCCTGCATCGTGTAGCAGTGCTTGCCGAGACGGGTGCCGATTTCGCTTACACGACGGCACTGGTTACGCGCAAAGTGACGACTGTTCTTCTTGTGAAGCGTGGGCGTGTGCACCAACAGCTGCATCGCCTCGCCTTGCACCTGCGCCGGGATGTAGCGCGCTTCCACTAGACGCTCGAGGGCTGCATCGACGGGGAAATCGCCAGCCTCGATGCCGTCCAGTACACCCACCCCGTTCACATAGCCGTCGTTGCTCACGCGGACGGACGCGCCGAAGGCGAAGGCCGTGGGGCCCTTGCAGGTGCGGGCCTTACCGGATCTGCAGGAGTCGCTCGCCACCATCCGATCGTACCAAGTACCCGCGCTATCGATGATCTCCTGCGGCCCGTAGTAGGCGGCACCGTAGCGATCCGTGTACAGACCCGCATTGGGGTACACGCCCACGCCGCAGTCCCCCTTCGCATCGCAGCTCACCAGGGCGAGAATCGGCATGGACACCGCCACGCGCTCACCGTCGACCTGCGCGGGACGAAAGCGTGAACGCTCTAAACGGTAGTGGATTTCGTTGCGCAGCCAGCCACGCAGGCGCTCTGAGCCGCCGTGCTGCGCACACTTGCGTGCGCTCACCTCACCGACGCGACTGACCAGCACTTGGCAGACGATCTTGGTCGACTCTGATTGCACGCGGAAGTCATCCGGAAAACGAAACTGTGAGGAGACGGGCACTTTGCCGTGCTCCGGCGACGCCGGCACGGTCACCTGACCTTCCACGGACAGCGGCCCGTTTTCGGACGCGCTCGCGACCGCGCTAGTGAGGCCGATCAGCGCCGTCAGGGCGACCAGGTAAACGCGGCGGCTGGTGGGCGTGAAAACAAGCGGCTTAGTACGCACTGGCGATGCTCCTCGATCAGTTGAGTTGCGTATTTTGAACCAAAGGCACTACAGAAGTTGCACACCGTACGAAGATGTTAGCGAAGGTTCGTGAAGATATTTTCGAAGTCTGTAAAGGCATTCCATTGGACGCGCGGCAACCGCGAAGGCTTGGCGCATCGCCTGTCCGGACAACCTGAGGCAAAACAGCGCGTGTCGTGACTCCCCTACCGTGTCCGTACCCAATGGGGGCAGAATCAAGTGGACGCCAACAACGAGCACGCCCTACCACCGAGTCAAGGAAGAATTATGACAACACGAGCTCCCATCCGGCGAGGCCGCTTGCCGTTCGCCCTACTAGGACTAATCGGCACGATCGCCAGCGCCGAGCCTCTGGTGCTCAATGAGTACAACGCAGTGTCGGGCTCGAATTTCTTGAACGGTGGTGATGAGTTCGTGGACGAGGACGGCAACACGGCGCCCCCCTTCGATCCCTTCTTCGGCCGCGTCCCTGGCAACGGCGGCGACTGGTTCGAACTTGTGGTGGTCGCCGAAGGCCTCGATATCCGCGGCTGGCAGCTAGAGATCTTCAGCGACGGCGAGCTCGAACCGCGCCTCGTGTTCACTGACGCGCCGCTCTGGGAGAGCTTGGAGGCAGGCACGATCATCACCGTGGCCGAGGACGTGCCCGACGATCCTTCCTACGACCCCGCCAACGGCGACTGGTGGATCAACGTCAACGCCGCCAACCCCGAAGACGGCGGCACCGGTGAATTCATCTCCGCCGACAACTTCCCAGTCAATAACGACGATTGGCAGCTCACGATCTACGACGCCGAGGGCAACGTGGTCTTCGGCCCCGCCGGCGAGGGCATCGTGAGCGACGATGGCGTGGCTTCCGGCATCGGCGTGAACAGCCGCGAGACCTTCGCCCTGCAGGTGAGCCCCGCTGCCGACGTCGGCCGCGACGACGCCGGCTACAACGACGCCATCGCCTCGAGCTTCGGTGCCCCCAACGGCGCTCTCGACCAGGTGGCGCAGGACTTCGCGCCCCTGCGCCAAGATCTGCCCTGGCCGGACCGCGACTTCGACGGCATCTCCGAAGACGGCAACCGCAATGGCCTGGTCGGCGACGCCACCTGCATCGGCGGCAATACGATCGGCTGCGACGATAACTGCAGCCTGATCGCCAACCCTGCCCAGGCCGATACGGGCGGCGTCGGCGGCGCCCTCGCCGACGGCATCGGCAACGCCTGTCAGTGCGGCGATGTGAACAACGACGGCCAGGTGCTGCAGAACGACGGCCTGCGCGTGCGCCTCTTCGCGCTCGGCATCATTCCCCAACTGCCGGCCCCCACCAAGTGCGACGTCACCGGCGAAGGCGCCTGCGACATCACCGACGCCGCCGTCATCCTCCGCGCCCAGAACGGCGTGCCGCCTGGCATCGCCCAGGGCTGCGAAGCGGCTGTCGGGCCCGCGGATGAGACCGAGCTGCTCTACGCCGCAGATCGGGTGGTCGAGATCGACGTGACGATGGACCCCGTCGACTTCCAAGCCTTGCGTGGGCAGACGCGGGATCTCGAAGAACTCGTCAACGACCCCGAGTGCGGCATGCGACCCTGGCCAAGCCCCTTCACCTGGTTCCCCGCCGACATCACCATCGACGGTGAGCAGCAGGTGAACCTCGTGGGCATCCGCAAGAAGGGCTTCCAAGGCTCGCTCTCGGAAGAGAAGCCCGCGCTCAAGCTCGACCTGAACCGCTTCATCGCAGGCGGTGACATCAACGGCGTCACGCGCCTCACGCTGAACAACGCCCGCCAGGATCCCTCCCTGGCCAAGCAGTGCCTGGCGTTTCAGATCTTCCGCGACGCCGGCCTCGTCGCGCCACGCTGCAACTTCGCGCAAGTGCGCGTAAACGGTGAAGAACTCGGTATCTACGTCAACGTGGAAGAGGTGGACGAGACCTTCGTCGCGCGAAACTTCGATGATCCCCTCGGCAAGCTCTTCGAAGCGGAGATCAGCGACTTCTGGCCCGGCCCCTGGATCAACACCTGGGATCCGGACACGGAATCCGCGGAAGACGGCAACGAGGAGCTCCTCGACCTGACGGACGTGCTCGAGCTCACCCCCTACGAGTCCCTCCTGCCAGAGCTGGAGGCCCGCGTCGATATCCCCTGGTTTGTCCGCTACTGGGCCACCGAAGCGCTCATCGCCCACAGCGACGGCTACGCCTTTAACATGAACAACAGCGTGGTCTACGTCTCCCCGCTGGAGAACCAGATGCGCTTCATCCCCTGGGACATGGACTCGGACTTTTTCCCCGAAGGCCAGACAATCTTCGCTATCCGCTCAGCCCTCGCTCGGCGCATGTACAACCTGCCGGACACGCAGGCGCTGTTCCTGGCGGAGATGCAAACGGTGCTCGACTCCTTGTGGGACCCAAACACCTACCTGACCGAGATTGACCGCATCGATGCGCTGCTGTCACCGCGCCTATTGGCTCTGTTCGGTCAGCAGGCCGTCAACGAGATGCGCTTCTTCCAGGGCAGTCTGCGCACGTGGATCGCCAACCGGGAAGACGACGTGCTGGCAGAGCTGGCAGCACCGCCGGTGGATGTGCGCGATGTACAGGTAGCGCACCTATGTGATCAGGAAGTTCGGTAGTCGCCATGCGCCAAGGCTCGGCCTCCTACTGAAGGGGGTCGGGCCGAGGGGGCTCTCCGCCCGAAGCGACGCGGCCACAGCGCAAGACTCATGAGCAATCCGAGCTAGTCCACGAACGCCGGTAGCGGCATCCAGAGAAACCGTTCCTGGTTCGCGCGCTGCCCAAGCCCCAGGATCGAGGGCGTCCCGGCGTGCCACCCCCGCGCGCAGGGCGGCCAGCGATTCCTCATCGCCATCCCAAGGGCGCACGCCCGCGCATGAACCCAGGTAGGCGGGCCCCGCGCGATCGCGCACCACAAGGTAGAGCGCCCCCTCGGTCAGCAAGCCGTTACTGCACGTAGTCACCACGTTGTCCGTGCGGTAGCGCACGCGCAGGTCGGTCACTTGGTGCGGATCGCCGAGGAACTGCTCGACCACGGCGAACCCGGCGAAGCGCTCTGAGTGGGTCTCGTGTTCCCGCGCCTCGTCATCGTCGACTTCACCTGCCCGCGCGATAAACACGTGGCGTGCCACGTCCATCAGCTCCTCACGCGAGTAGAAACACGAGCAGGCGAGTGCTGGACTGGCGGGCACCCACAGCAAGTACGCGGTAGCGAGGACAAGCGCGAGGCGGGTGCAAAGGCAGTGAGGAGCGCGATTCGCCACCGGGGAACGCCCTGCCTGTGCGTCACCTAACAGTGTACATTGCATGTCAGCCGGCCTCGTACTATGCCTAGAAAGCGTGCCTACGATCGTGCAGCCACCGCAAGCCTAGTGGGCCGCTTGGTAAATAAGGTAACGCTCAGTCTGCGTAGGGGCGCGTCGCGCAGCCAATGGCATCGCCATTGGCAAGCGATGCAACGCCGCGAACGCTGCCAACGGGCCAACTTGGTCACGGCGATCCGCTACCCTTCAGGGTCTCATCACCATGTCGCTTGCGAGGCCCCAATGGATCATCCCTCCAACGTGCTCTACACCGCGCTCTTCCTGGCCCTGAGCCTGGCCACCGCTGGCGGCGCTGAGCCCGTGGCGGCACCGCAACCCTACATGAAGCTGCAACACCCCGCTTGGACCCGCTCGGCAAGCCTCTACCAGGTCAACACGCGCCAGTTCTCCGAGGAGGGCACCTTCGCCGCCGTGCAGGCCCAGCTCCCACGGCTCAAGGCCCTCGGCATCGACATCCTCTGGCTCATGCCCATCCACCCGATCGGCGAGGAGAAGCGCAAGGGCTCGCTCGGCAGCCCCTACGCCGTCAAGGACTACTACGGCGTGAACCCCGCGTTCGGCACGCTGGAGGACCTCAAGGCGCTAGTCGATGCGGCTCACGCCCAAGGCATGTACGTGATCCTCGATTGGGTGGCCAACCACACGGCCTGGGACAACCCAATTCGCGAGCAGCACCCGGAGTGGTACGAGCGCGACTACAAGGGCGACTACCGGCCTACGCCCTGGTGGGACTGGTCCGACATCATCGACCTCGACTACCGGCAACCGGGCGTGCGTGAGTACATGGCGGATGCCATGAGCTACTGGGTGCGCGAGGTGGGCATCGATGGCTATCGTTGCGACGTGGCCGGCTTCGTCCCCTTAGACTTCTGGAACCGGGTGCGCAGACGCTTGGATGCCATCAAGCCGGTGTTCATGCTTGCCGAGTGGGAGTCGCGCGACCTGCACGCCGAGGCCTTCGACGCCACCTACGCGTGGAGTTGGCACGAGGCGGTGCACGAGGTGATACAGGGTCACGCGGGCCTGGACGCGCTGTTCGTGTACTACTCCTGGCGCGAGAGCGCCTACCCTGCCGATGCCTATCGCATGACCTACGTGGCCAACCACGACAGCAACGCCTGGGAGGGCACGCAATTCGAGAAGTTTGGCGACGGGCTAAGGGCCGCCATCGTGCTGTCCGTGGTCGGCGACGGCATGCCACTGCTCTACAACGGGCAAGAGGCGGGTAACCCAAAGCGCCTGGCGTTCTTCGAGAAGGACCCGATCCGCTGGCGCGAACACCCGATCGGTGACCTCTACAAGACCCTGTTCGACCTCAAAAAGCGCAACACGACCCTGCACAACGGCCGCCACGGCGCCACCATGCTCCGCGTGTGGAACAGCGCCCCCGAGCACGTGTTCAGCTTCATGCGCGAGAACGCCGAAGACAGAGTATTCGTCGCCGTCAACTTCAGCGACCAACCCCGGTCCGTGACCTTCTCCGATGCACCGTTTTCGGGGCGCTACCTCGAGGTGTTCTCCGGCGAGGATGAAGTGATCGACGCAGACTTCCGCGTGACGCTGCCGCCTTGGGGATACCGCGTGTACACGGGCATCAGAGGGCGCTGAGCGCACCTGGGTAGGCGTCACGTCGGCGTCCGCAACCACACTCCACTCGTAGACCGGGCGCCGATGGGGCCGCGTCCTCCGCTACCATGGCACCTGCTCGACTCGCCCCACGTCCCGAAGGAGGAGTTCCGATCATGAAAGCCCACTCCGTCGCCCTCGTCAGCCTGCTGCTCAGCGGTGTCTTCTTCGGATACGCCCTGAGGGCCGAGACCCTGAACATCGAACTCACCGAGTGGCGAGTGCCGATCAGCATGGACAGCGAGGGCACGCTCTACGACACCTACCCGAACGAAGATCGCCCGATGACCCGGCCCCGGGATCCGGCTCTCGACAGCCAGGGCAACGTCTGGTTCTGCGGCCAGCGTGGCAACTACATCGGCCGCCTGGTGCCGAGCACGGGCGCGTTCAAACGCTACGCCCTGCCCGGCCGCACCCACCCCCACAACCTCGTGATCGATCGCGAGGATCAGATCTGGTATGCGGGCAATCGAAACGGTCACATCGGCCGCCTCGACCCGGCAACCGGCAAGATCCAGCGGTTCCCGATCGAGAGCGAGGACATGGACCCGCACACGCTGGTGCTCGCGAACGGCGGCAAGACCATCTGGTTCACTGCGCAACACGCCAACTACGTCGGTCGCTTAGACACGACGACGGGCGAGTACGAGCTGGTGAAGACGCCGTATCCGCGCGCCCGTCCCTACGGCATCATGCTCGACAGCCAGGGACACCCGTGGATCGCCCTGTTCGGCACCAACCGCATCGCCACCGTCGATCCCGCGACCATGAAGATGCGCACTTTCTTCATTCCCGCCGATCGAGCGCGCCCCCGGCGCTTAGCGGTGACCTCCGACGATCGGGTCTGGTACGTGGACTACGCGCGCGGCTTCCTCGGCCGCCTGGACCCTGCGAGCGGTGAGTTCACCGAGTGGGCCGCGCCCGGCGAGTCGCAGGCCATCCCCTACGCGATGACCGTGGACGATCAGGATCGCCTGTGGTTCGTCGAGTCGCCGAGCAACCGCAGCCATCTAGTGGGCTTCGATGCGAAGACCGAGCGCTTCATCGCCCGCGAGGCGATCGCCAGCGGCGGGTTGACGGCACGCTACATGGTGCATCACCCAAGCTCCGACACGCTCTGGTTCGGCACAGACGCGAACACCATGGTCCGCGCCAGCTTACCCGGGCGTTAGCCATGGAGGGGAGAGAGATCCTGCAGCCGCTGGTCGCGCTGGCGGCGTGGACCATGGTGATGTGGCTGTGGATGTACCTGACGCGGGTACCTGCTATGAAAGCCGCGCGCGTGGAACTCGATCGCCTGGCTCAGGATCCCGAAGCGTCCCTCGATCGCCTGCTGCCGCCGTCGGTGCAATGGAAGGCGCACAACTACAACCACCTCCACGAAGCGCCCACGGTGTTCTACGCCGTGACCCTCGCCCTGGCCCTGCTGGGTCAGGGCGGCGATGAGCTCAACCTGCTGCTCGCTTGGGCCTACGTGAGCCTGCGCATGGTGCACTCGCTGGTGCAGGTGACGGTGAATCGCATCCTCGTGCGCTTTGGCCTCTTCGTTCTCTCATCGCTGGTGCTCATCGCCCTGATCCTGCGCACGGCCCTCGCGGCGTGGTGACGGCGAGATCGTGATCCGACGCCCCGCAGCGCTGGCGCCATGACGCTGACGTTTTTCCTGGAGATGCTCGGCACGGCGGCCTTCGCCGTGTCCGGGGCGTTGGCCGCCGCTCGCAAGGGCATGGATATCTTCGGTTTCCTCGTGCTCGCCGTCCTGCCTGCGGTGGCCGGCGGCACCTTGCGCGACCTCATCCTCGACCGGGTGCCGGTGTTCTGGGTGGCGGACGTGCGCTACGTGAGCGTGGCAATGATCGCAGCCGTGATCGTATACGTCACGGCATATGAGCCTGGTGGCCGTCGCCAGGTACTGATCTGGATGGACGCGATGGGACTCGCCCTGTTCGCTGCCCTCGGTGCACAGGTGAGCCTGCAGCACGGCGCCGGCGCGATCGTTGCGATCATGCTCGGGGTGACCACCGCCGTCGCTGGCGGCATGATCCGCGACGTCATCTGCAACGAGATCCCCCTTATTCTGCGCGGTGAGATCTATGCCACCGCCGCCTTCGTCGCCAGCACGGTACTCGTGGCGGGCTCCCTGGTGGGCTTGCGCGCGCAGGTGGCCTTGGGCTTGGCGGTGCTTTGCGGTCTCAGCGTGCGGGCGAGCGCCATTGTCTTCGGATGGTCATTACCGCAAGCGAGGCGCAGCAAAACGAAGCTGTGAGCTGCGCGTTGCGCAAAGGCAGAAGGCCCCGCGGGAGCGAGGCCTTCCGGGGACGTGCCTGCTGCACCAGTATCGTCCCAACTGCCACCTAGTCGGCGACAGTGGCGCCAGCCCCCGCATCCGGGGAACCCATGGCGCCTAAGGTGTTAGTGCATAGCCCATGCCATGCTCGGGCTCTCTTGGATAATCAGCGAACTAGCGCACTGCTCGACCTCACCGCACGCACCGAGCCGATCGAGTCGTAAAGGCCGCCGGCCATTGCATAACGCCCGCAGCGACGCCCACCGCCCGATGCACGTTGTGGATAGGAAGCGGACACCTCACCCGATCTAGAGTGCGGCGGCTGCGTCCATGAGCTGGAGGGCGAGACGTCACTCACTCGACGATGACCGTCATAAATCACCTTGCATCGCTTTGGCGGACAGGCAGTGCGGTACGGATGTGCCAGTTCGCAGTTCACTGCCACGGCGCGGAAAACTCGGACCATTCCCTTGAGGCCCGCAAGCACCTAATGCAAAAACCGTCATTCGGATTACACCGAGGACTCCCCAGATCGACGCCGCCACAAAGCCTGACACTGCGCTTCATGCAAGGTCTCCGCGCGCCATACACCGCCGGATCACCTGCGCCTATCTGCTGGCGCTGGGACTGATCGGGGCCGGCGCCAGCGCCGTGTTCGCCAGCGTACACGTTCTGGTTATGTCCGAGGACGAGAGCGCGCGACTCATTAACGTGAGCGGGCGCCAGCGCATGCTCTCCCAGCAGATCACCCTACTGACTCGCGAGTACGTCAACGCTGAAGGCGCCGCGCCGCAGGTCCAAGCAGAGGTTGCTCTGCGTGAAGCGCTGAGCGAGTTTCGCGACGCCCACCGAGCGTTGACCGAGGGCGACAAAGCACTCGCCTTGCCTCCGCTCAAATCGCCGGTCATACGGGAGATCTACACCGCAGAAGACTCACTGAACGACCTCGTGAAGTGGTTCGTCGATGAGGTCGAGGGAATTCTCGACCACCCGCCCGACGCGCCAGCCCTACGTGGGCGGATAGACGCCCTGTCGTCGTTCGCGCGAACCACGCTGTTGAATCGACTCGACGACGTGGTGACCGACTACGAGGCGCAATCGCATGCTCGCCTGCGCACTATCCTGCGCATAGACATCATCATCTTCGCACTCACGCTGCTCCTGCTGGTCTTGGAGGGTCAGTTCATCTTCCGCCCGATGGCCCGTGACGTCGCCAAGCGCACCCGACAGCTACAACAGGCTCGCGATCAACTCGATCAGCAGGCCAACCACGACGAACTCACCGGCCTACCGAACCGCCGCTACCTACGCGGCGTTGCCGGCGAGGAGTTGATCTCGAACCGCCCCCAAGCCGTACTGCAGATCGACCTCGATGGCTTCAAACAGGTAAACGATCTCTATGGCCACGCCGCCGGTGATGCTCTACTGAAAGAAGTTGGGGGACGAATGAAGCGCGCCCTACGCGAGAGCGACTTCCTGGCGCGCACGGGTGGGGACGAGTTCGTGGTCGTGCTCTCGCAGATGGAGTGCGAAGACGATCATGCCTTAGTCGCGCAACGCTTGATCGATCGTATCGCCGAACCTGTCACCGTGGCGGGCCGTACGGTGCAGGTAGGGGCGAGCGTCGGGGTGGCGTTGGCGGGAGACCGTGAGTTGCCGTTCTACGAGTTACTCGGGGAAGCTGACGTAGCGCTCTACGAGGTGAAGCGAGGAGGCAAAGGGACGTGGGAGGCCTATCGGGCGGAGGGCGTGCGCGGCGATGCTGGGAGGTCGAACCGCCGTGAGAGCACCGCGGCTCCCGGCTATCCGCTCGCCGCACCTGCTCAGACGAGGTAGGCGCTGGCGCAATCGCGTTGCGTCTAGATGATTTTGCGCGCCTCGGCCGAGGAGGCGGAGAACGGGATCATCTCCCCCAGCGTGGCCGGGGGCTCTGAACCATGGCTGGATATCGTTGGCCCGATTGGCCCTGCTCGAAGGCGTCCCGGGCCTCTGCGGCGGCCCCAGCGCCGGGCGCGGAGTACCACCACGCAGCAGGATCGAAGACCCTAGCCGCGGTACTGCTATGCAGGGCTAGCGCAGCAGGCGCCGAGCAATATCTACTAACCCGTCGGCGTAGCGATCCGCATCGATTTCACGCGCCCGCCACTTCCAGGGCTTTAGATAACCGTCCTGGATTAACGCCATCAGCGAACTCGCGGCGAACTCGGGCAGGTCCGCCCGGAACTGCCCTTGGGCCTGACCGCGCACGATGATGTCCTGCAGGTGATCGCAGATACGCAGTTCGATGTTCTTCGTCTCATCCTGCTGCGGGCGCGGCAGGCTGCGGGTCTCAAAGTAGAGGAAGCTAAACCATGGCTGGAGAAGTTGAGTCGCGTAGACTTGCTGGCGCAAGGCCGTCTCCATCGCCTCCACCGGGTCCTCGATCGCCGCCACGGCGTCGATAAGCTCCTGGCAAAGCGCCTCTACCAAGGCCTTGGCCATGAGCACGATATCCTCCTTACTGGACAGACACGAGTACAGGCCGCCCATGCTGATGCCCGTCTCCGAGGAGAGCTGTCGCAGGGACATGGCCTGAAAGCCGATCTGATTCGAGAGCTTGAAGGTGGCCGAGAATATCTTCTCGAGATTGCTAACGGCGAACTTCGCCTTCTTCGTGCGCAGCTGCTCGCTGTGGCGGGCAAAGATCACCTCGTAGAGGGCGCGCCCCCGATAGGGGAAGGCGCGCTTAAAGGAGGCGAAATCCCCTGCTGGCAGCGGTGCGCCCGCCGCCAGCAGAGGCGATGGCGGCGAGCCCGAGGCGGGCCCGCCGTCACCGGCAGTCGAGGGATCGGGCGTGCTCAACTGGCCTCAGCGAGCGGCGCGTCGTCGCGACCGCCCGTGCCAGCTGTGAGCTCGCGGGAGGCCGTGATCTCCTCAAGCGACGCGAAGTGATCCACGTGCACGATTTCCATCACTCGCTCCAGATGGCCGCGCAGGGCCGTTGCCTCCTCGGCGCTCAGGATGCCCGCCTCGGCCGCCGACGTCACCATATCGAGCGGCATGCCGCGTGGAATCTCACCGTGTTTAGCAGCGCGCATGACCCGACGCTTCGTTTCGGAGTACTTCGGCGCCTCGAGGAACACGGCGTTGACGAAACCGAGCGGGTTGCCCGGGGTGACATCCAGCACGGCCCCCTGGATCAGCGACTCACGCGTAGCGGTGGGCGTCGCCACCAGCTTGGCCACGCGACGCGACAAGCGATCGGACGGTGCGCGCGTGTTTACGCCCCAGGGGTGGGTGATCAGACGCAGGCCCATGGCGATCGGGCGCACGGGGAAGTTGGCGAGCACCTCGTCGAAGGCCGTCAGATAGCGATCGATCAGGTAATCGAGCGACCACTGCACGGAGGGCAGCTCCTCCTCGGGGCAACCGGCATCCTCGTAGTCCTTGATCACCATGGATGCAAGGTAGAGGTTGCTGAGTAGGTCGCCTAGTCGAGCGGAGAGCATCTCCATGAACTTCAGGCGACCCTGCAGCGTGAGCATCGCCACGTCCGCCGTAAGCGCGAAGTTAGCGCTTAGGCGATTGAGCTTGCCGTAGTACTCGCCCAAGGGGCCTTCGTTGGGCGCCCCCTGCAGGCGACCACCGGTGAGCCCCATCAACAGCGAACGCGCTGCGTTCGACAGGGTGAAGCCCACGTGGTCGAAGAACACCTTGTCGAAGGCGTCGAGGGTCTTGGCGCTATCTTTCTGACCCGCGAGCTGCATCTCCTTCAGCACGTAGGGATGGCTACGGGTGGCACCCTGACCGAAGATCATGAGGTTGCGGGTCATGATGTTGGCCCCCTCCACCGTAATAGCGATGGGGATACCGCCGAAGTAATCAGCTAGGTAGTTCTTCGGCCCACGGATCACCGCCTTGCCGCCGTGGATGTCCATGGCGTCGGTCAGCGCGATGCGTGCGAGCTCCGTGCAGTGGTACTTCAAGATGGCAGACGCCACGCTCGGCTTCTCGCCCTTATCGAGGGAGACCGCCGTTTGCATCCGCGCTGCCCGCGCGATACGCGAGAGACCCGCGATACGCGCCAGCGGCGCCTGCACGCCCTCGAACTTCGAGATCGGCAGGCCAAACTGCTCTCGCAGGGCCGCGTAGGCCGAGGTGCCGGCGAGCGCGCGCTGGGTGATACCGCTCGCGCCCGAGGGCAGCGTGATGCAGCGGCCCACGGACAGGCAGTTGACCAGCATGGTCCAGCCCTTACCGGCCATCTCCGCACCGCCGATGATCTGCGTCAGCGGGATGAACACATCCTTGCCGAAGATCGGGCCGTTGAAGAAGTTATCGCCGCAGGGCATGTGGCGGCGGCCGATGTCCATGCCCTCGAGGTTACGGGGCAGGAGGGCGCAGGTGATGCCGTAGTCCTTGGTGTCGCCGAGCAGGCCATCGGGATCCTGCATGCGGAAGGCGAGGCCCACCAAGGTCGCGATCGGCGCGAGGGTGATATAGCGCTTGGAGAAGTTCAGACGCAGGCCGAGCACTTCCTCGCCTTCCCAGATGCCGCGGCACACCACGCCCGTATCGGGCAGGGAGGTCGCATCGGAACCTGCGGTGGGGCCTGTCAGGGCGAAGCAAGGAATCTCCTCGCCGCTCGCAAGGCGCGGCAGGTAATAGTTCTTTTGCTCTTCCGTGCCGTACTTGAGCAGCAGCTCGCCTGGGCCCAGGGAGTTGGGCACGGTGATCAGATTGGCCACGGCGTTGCCGCAGGCCTGCAGTTGCGCCACCACTTCCGTCTGCGCCACAGCAGAGAGTTCGAGGCCGCCGTAGCGCTTCGGGATGATCATGCCGAAGAAGCGTTCGCGGCGGAGCACTGCCATGACCGGCTCGGGCACTTCGCTCCAATCGCGGTTGAGCTTCCAGGGCTCGCACAGCGCACACACTTCCTTCACCGGGCCGTCGAGGAAGGCTTGCTCCTCCGCAGAGATCTCCGCCTTGCCGTAGTTGAGCAGCTTGTCCCAGTCTGGTCGGCCCGAGAACAGATCGCCATCCCACCACACGGTGCCCGCGTCAATGGCTTCGCGCTCGGTGTCCGAGATCCCCGGTAGCGCCTTGCGATACCAGCGGAATAGCGGCTGGGTGAGCACCGCTTTGCGCAGTGGTCGGGCGGCGAGCAAGGCGACCACCAAGGTGAGCGCGCCATAGAGCCCCACGATGGGCGTGATGCCCTCGGGGAGCACGGCTGCGCCCAGGGTGAGGGCGGCTAGGGTGCCCGCCGCAACGGCGGTGGTGGCGCCGAGCGCAGCAAGCAATACGCCAGCCCCCAGCAGCACCAGCAAGGCGATGAGGATCGTCATGCGTTGTTCTCCTCCGGGGCTTTTTTGTCCCCGCTGCAGAGCCGGCCTCGTCCCATCGCTGGTCCGAGGCACCCAAAAACGAGCGGACGCTCGCTTTCATTTGAGTCTACGGGAGCCGCCCCTGCGCGTAAAGGAAATCCCGTCGGCGAACCTTTCTGTTTTAGAATCAGACAATTAAGGGCTCGAGCGGCTTGCATAAGCCGCGCAGAGCGGCCGACATGAGGCTTCTACCCACTGCTGCGGTGCTTCATTTGCGGCAGATTCATCGTGACGCCCGAGCGCGCCGCCGCACTCTAGCGGCAGCGCACCCGCTTGCGTGCGGCGCGCAACGTCGATCGACCCGCTGACCGGTCAGCGCCCCGAGGGCTCCCTTGGGTCTACAATCCTCGTCAGGTCCTTTGCGAACTTAGCGACGGGAGCGACTCATGCGATTGGTGAAACATCTGCTGGCAGACAAGGGCGATGACATCGTCTCGGTCAAACCGGACGACACCGTGCTCGATGCCATCAAGCTGATGGCGGAGAAGAGCATCGGCGCTCTCCTGGTGCTCGACGCAGGCCAGCTCGCCGGCATCGTGTCCGAGCGCGATTACGCGCGAAAGGTCATCCTGCTTGGGCGCGCCTCCGACGCGACCCCTGTACGCGACATCATGACCGCCGAGGTCATCACGGCGCGCAGCGACGACTCCGTAGGCAAGTGCATGAACACCATGACCGAGCATCGCATCCGACACCTCCCCGTGGTCGACGATACGCTTTTAGGCGTCATCTCCATCGGCGATTTGGTGGCAGCGATCATCGCCGACCAACAGGAAGAAATCGCTCAACTCGAGCAGTACATCAGTAGCTAAAGATTCCAGTGATTCCCCAGTTCACCGACCATGAAGCGCGGGTGATCGGCTGCCTGATCGAGAAGTCGATCACCACCCCCGATCAGTACCCGCTAACACTCAACGCGCTGGTAAACGCGTGTAACCAGAAGTCCTCCCGCGAACCGGTCATGTCTTTGACCCAGGGTGAGGTGTAACACGCGGCCAGGGCCCTCGAAGACCGCCACTTGCTCACGCGCCAGGAAAACCTGCGCAGCAACAGCCGTGTGGACAAGTACTCCCATCGCCTCTGCAATACGCGCTACAGCACGCTGCAGCTGGACGAGGGAGAAGTCGCCGTGATGGGCTTGCTACTGCTACGTGGCCCGCAAACCCCAGGAGAGCTGCGTACGCGAAGCGCCCGGCTGCACAACTTCGACGACAACGCCGCCGTGGTGCAGAGCCTCACCGGCTTGATCGAGCGCACCCCTGATCCCCTGGTGGTGAAGCTGCCGCGGCGGGCCGGGCGCAAGGATGCCGAGTACATGCACCTGCTGTGCGGTCCCGTCGACCTCGAGGCCTACGCGGCGCAGGCGCCGACGCCAAGCTCGAGCGCAGGCGGCGCCTCGCGAGCGGCGCTCGAAGAGCGGGTGGCACGCCTAGAGGAAGAGGTGGCGCGCCTGAAGTCCTTGATCGAGTAGCCTCAGCGCGCTTCCTTCACGCCCAGGCGCTCCTGCATCAGCGGGCTGGTCGTGGTGTACTGCAGGCGAACCTTCTCATCAGGTGCCACGATTGCCTTGATTGCGAAGGCCGCTAGGGCGGCCTCGTGGAAGCCGCTGAGAATGAGCTTCTTCTTGCCCGGGTACTGATTGATATCACCGACCGCGAAGATGCCCGGGGTGCTGGTCTGGAACTTCTCCGTATCCACGGGAATCGTATTTCGATGCAGGTTCAGGCCCCAATCAGCGATGGGACCTAACGCCGGGCGTAGGCCCCAAAACACCAGCACCTGATCCGCCGCCACCTCGTGCATTTCGCCCTCGAGATCTCGCACTTGCAAGCCCGTAAGGACGCCGTCGCTCTCTTGCAAGGCAGTGGCGGAGCCGATCAGCGAGCGCATCTCGCCCGCCTCACAGTGCGCTAGCATCTTCGCCACGGAGGCTGGTTGGGCTCGGTACTCGTCGCGGCGGTGAATCAGAGTCATGCTGGCGGCGCGCTCGCGCAGCTCCAGGGTCCAGTCGAGGGCCGAGTCGCCACCGCCCATGACCACTAGGTGCTTGCCAGCGTACTGATCGGGGTTGGAAACCTTGTAGTGAATCTGTTGACCTTCGTAGCGATCCGTACCCTCCACGCGAAGCCTACGCGGCTGGAAGGAACCGACACCGGCCGCGATGATCACGGTCTTTGCCATGAAGGTAGTACCAGCGCTGGTCACGACGCGAAAGCCCTCGCTCTCGCCAAGCGGCTCCACCACCTGCACTTCCTGGCCCAAATGAAAGGTGGGATCGAACGGTGCAATCTGCTCCATAAGTCGATCGATCAGCTCCTGGGCGCCGACGATGGGCAGGGCCGGGATGTCGTAGATCGGCTTGTCCGGGTAGAGCTCCGTACACTGACCGCCCGGCGCCCGCAGGGCGTCAACCAGGTGCGCCTTCAGGCCGAGAAGGCCGAGCTCGAACACCTGAAATAGCCCGCAGGGGCCAGCGCCAACGATCAGGCAGTCGGTCTCGATAGGCGTGGTGGTGGGGGTGTCAGTCACAGTCGGGTGTCCTATGGGTCGATCGCACGTGGGGGGCCCGCAGAATAGTGCCTGACGATCTACCCTGCAATTGAACCAACCTCCGCGCGCGAGGGCGGTGACGCTGACGGACGCGCTCGCGGCGACGGCTTGCGTCCGTCTCCGTAGGGGTAGAGCGTGGCGTCCGGCCCCGCCTCGGCACCGCAAATCGAGGGACCGCACTCGTACTGCTCAACGTGGTGATCGGAGATGCCCATGCGCCGCTTCTTCGCAGGTCAGCGATAATCGGTCGGCCCTGCGCGAGGCACCGGCCTGCTTCACACCGGTCTCGAACGGCAGCCGCGTCGCTCAGCACAACGCGATGCGCTATCGCGACGGACGCCTTGAGATCGCCCTCATGAGAGCGTCACCGTCGCCCCGTGAGCGGGAGCTTATCTACGATACGATGCCACCCCGAAAGGGCTCATACTGATCACGTGAATAGCACCCCGACGCTGACCCGGCGATTGACCCTGCCAATGCTCGCTCTCTTTGGCCTGGGCACTATGGTCGGCGCAGGGATCTACGTGCTCGTCGGGGAGATCCTGGCGGTGAGCGGGTCATTCGCTCCGTGGGCGTTCCTGCTCGCCGCATCAGTGGCCGCCTGCACGGCGCTCAGCTACGGCGAGCTCGCGCGGCGCTTTCCCAAGAGCGCCGGCGAGGCGGTGTACGTGGAGCAGGCCTTCCACCGCCCCCTGCTCACCCGTATGACCGGCTGGGCAGTCGCTCTTACCGGGCTGGTGTCGAGCGGTACCCTAGCAAAGGGATTCGCTGGGTATTTCGCATTCTTCTTCCCCGGCTCGGAAGGGCTCGCGGCCCCGTGCTTCATCATCGCGCTCGGCATCATCGTGGCTTGGGGGATCGGTCACACGATCTGGCTGGCGGTGATCGTCACCGGCCTTTCCATACTGGGTCTGCTGACCGTGCTGGTGGTCTCCAGTCACTATCTCGTTCACCTGCCCGAGGTCGCACCACTGCTAGCGCCCGCCTCGAGCGATGCTTGGCTCGCGATCAGCGCGGGAGCATTCGTCGCCTTTTACGCGTTTATTGGGTTTGAGGACATGGTCAATGTGGCTGAGGAGACCCGTGATCCCGAGCGCATCATGGTGCCGGCGATCCTCTTCGCCCTAATCGGCGCCACCACGCTTTACCTGCTGGTCGCCCTAATGGCCGTGCTGGCGAGTCAGGAGTTGGACCTGGCGGGACATCCCGCCCCTCTTGCCGCCATGGTTGCCCACGCCGGCGCGCCTTGGCCGGCGATCATCGCAACCCTATCGATGCTGAGCGTAAGCAACAGTGCGTTAGCGCAGCTCGTGATGGTGTCGCGAGTGGTGTACGGCATGGCCGACGGGGGTCACGCTCCCGCTCTGCTTGCCCGAGTACATCCCGTTCGCAGGACGCCCCTGCTAGCCACGGGACTGACGGTCTTCCTCGTGGTCACGCTCGCGGCGTGGTTTCCGCTTCTCGTGCTCGCCAAGGCCACTAGCCTGATCGTCCTGCTGGTCTTCGCTGTGGTCAACGTGGCCCTGATACGGATGCTGCGCGAAGGCGCCATGCCGCGCAGACGCATGCTCGTTCCTGCCTTGGGGGCGATTCTTAGCGTGGGGCTGATCGCGATCAGCCTGCTCAGTGAAGGCCACGCAGGTCACTGAGTGCCCCGACTGCTGTGCGCTAGTGCTCTCGATCATCCTGAATGCGGCTGAGCGCGTCGGCGGTGGCGCGTGCGAAGGTCGGCAAGTAGTGGATCGCTATCGACGATCCACGCGTAAACGGCACCGCCGAGCCCCTCCCGGGCTCGAGGGACACCTTCGCGAAGCCGCCCTTCACGAGTAACTCCGCCAGTCTCTCGACACCTGAGCTCGCATCTTCGATCGGTCTATGGGAGAGCAGCGCGGGCTGGTGGGGGAATCCCCGCGGCGAGTTGTCTACCAGCGCCTTCAGCGCAGCCGCCACCTCCCAGGCTGCCTCTTCGCTCACCGCTTCCTGCGCCCAATTCAGCTCTTCGGCGTTCCCAGGAACACCATCGACAAGATCGTCGATGAGCAGCTGCATGGCCGTGTTGAGGTAAGTAGGGCGCAGGCGCCGAGCCAACGCGCTGCCCTCGAACGCGTCTGACGCCGCCGCCTCGGCGAGCAACCCGGCGCCAGTCATTAGGGAGACTAGCACTAGCGATGTATCGCTACCTTGGCCGGTCACCCGAAGCACCACCAGTGCATTCGTATCGATCGCCCCGTAGGCCAGCGGCAAGGCCAGCGCATACTTCCCTACTTCGTCGATGCTAGCGCTAGCCACCGGCACGCCATCGACCTCCGCATCGACCACCGCCCCGAACAAGCGCGGCTCATCGACCTGTCCCAACAGCTTGAGCGCAACGACGTCCGCCACCACGATGGTGAACGCCGCCAGAGATGCCTGCTCCTGCCCATCGCTCACGCTCACGACAATCGCACCCGTTGGGCCCACATCGCCCGCCCCCGGCGTACCACTCAGGCGCCCAGTCGCAGTATCGAGCGTGAGCCAGGCAGGAAGGTTGGTGGCGGAGAAGGTCAGCGTATCGCCCACATCCACGTCCTGCGCCGTCGGCGTGAAATCGTAGACCTCGCCCTCGTTGAGCGCCGTTGGCGGCGCCCCCGAAATCGTCGGCGCGTCGTTGACGTTGACGACTTCGAGATCGAAAGGTCCGATGGAAGCCGTGTCCTCACCGTCGCTTGCGGTGATCCCGAGCTCGCTGAAGACACCCACGTCGTCGTTGGTGGGCATCCCCGACAAGACGCCCGTGTTGCCATCGATGGCGATCCAGCCCGGGAGGTTGGTCCCCGTGAACGTGAGCGCATCACCGTCGGGATCGCTGGCATTCGGTACGAATTGAAAGGCTTCGTCCTCCTGCACGGCGGCGGGAATAGCACCTGAGATCGTGGGCGGTTGGTTCACTACCGGGGCGCCGCCCCCACCCCCACCGCCTCCGTCTCCGCCCCCACCGCAGGACGCCAGGGCGAACACCGCGAGCGACAAGCACCAGGATCGGACGGAAGCAAGCCTCGACTGCAAAAAGGGTGGCATAAAAACCTCAGCGCGCTATCTAAAAGCGCTAGCTAGCCAACGATGAGGTTAGTCTTACCAGCTCCACTTCGTATCAACAAACAGTCATTATCGCGACGCGGCATCGCTTTGCGCCTTTCGCTTCGCACCCCGCTGGCAACTCAGCCACCCCCGCCGCCGACGGCTCGGCGCACCACCACGTACAGCACGGGCGTCAACACCAGACCTATCACCGTCACCCCGATCATCCCGCTGAACACGGCGGTACCCAACACCTGACGCATCTCCGCACCCGCCCCCGTGGCCGTGACCAACGGCACGACGCCCAGGATGAAGGCAGCCGACGTCATGAGGATTGGGCGCAAGCGCAGGCGCGCCGCCTCGCACGCGGCCTGCAGCACCGAACGCCCCTCCGCCTCCTTCTGCCGCGCGAACTCGACGATTAGGATCGCGTTCTTACTCGCCAGCCCCAACAGCACGACGAAGCCAATCTGGGTCAGGATGTTGTTGTCCATGCCCCGCAGGGTCACGCCGACCAGCGCGAAGAGGATCGATAGGGGCACAATCAGCACGATCGCAAAGGGTAGCGCCCAACTCTCGTACTGGGCGGCCAGCACGAGCAGTACAAGGAGGATACTGAGCGGGAAAACCCAGTTACCTGCATCGCCCGCGAGCTTCTGCTGAAAGGCTATCTCGGTCCAGTCGTAGCTCAACCCGCCCGGCAGGGCGCCCTCCGCGAGGGCCTCTAGCTTGGCGATCACCTCACCGGAGCTATAGCCACGCGTGTTGTTGCCCTGAATCTCCGCCGCCGGGTACAGGTTGTGGCGGACCAGACGGTCGGCACCGCTGGTGAGCTCAACCTGCATCACCGACCCCAAGGGCACCATCAGGCCGAGCTCGTTGCGGGCGCGCAGCTTCATGATGTCCTCGGGATCGAAGCGGTAGGGCGCGTCGGCCTGGGCTGTGACGCGGTAAGCGCGACCGAAGAGGTTGAAGTCGTTGACGTAGCTCGAGCCGAGGTAGATCTCCAGCGCCTCGAAGATATTGGCGATTGGCACACGCAGCTGCTCAGCGCGCACGCGATCGACATCGAGATAGTACTGGGGCGTAGACAGCGAGTAGGTGCTGAACACCTGGTTCGCCTCGGGTGCCTGATTGGCTTCGCCCACCAGCTGCCAGGTGGCCCCCTCGAGCGTCTTCAGGCCCCGACCCGTCCGATCTTGCACCAGCATCTTGAAGCCGCCGCCGTTGCCGATGCCGCGCACGGGCGGCGGCATGATCACGAACAGCTGTGCGTCCTGGATCGTGGCCAAGGCGCCGTACAGCTGTCCGAGCAGGCTCTGCGCGGTCACCCCTGGTGCTCGCTCGGCGAAGGGCTCCATGGGCACGAAGATCGCGGCCGCATTGGAGGCATTGCTGAAGGTCGCGCCGGAGAATCCGACAAAGCTCACCGCGTGCGCCGCCCCTGGGACCTCCAGGATGCGCTCGACCGCCTCGGCCACCACCGCGTCCGTTCGCTGCAGGGATGCCCCCTTCGGCAACTCGACGGCAACGATCAGATAGCCCTGGTCTTGCTCGGGAATGAAACCCTCGGGCGTGCGCTGCAGCATGTAGAAGGTGCCGGCGAGCAGCCCCAGGAACACCAGCACCATCAGGACCGACTGCCGCGTTACCACACCGATCAGCCCTGCGTAGGCGCGCTCCAAGGCGCCGAAGGCCACGTTGAACAGCTTGAACACGGGGCCCAACACGATATCCCAAAGGCCGCGCTTGCCCTCGCCGCCCTCGCGACTGCGCAGCAGGATCGCGCCGAGCGCCGGGCTCAGGGTGAGCGAGTTAAAGGCGGAGATGATCGTGGCGACGGCGATCGTCAGGGCGAACTGGCGGAAGAACTGCCCCGTGATGCCACCGAGAAACGCTGTCGGCACGAACACGGCCGTCAGCACGAGCGCGATCGAGATCAACGCCGCGCCCACCTCGTCCATCGTCACCCGCGCCGCCTCCCGCGGCGCCATGCCTGCCTCGAGATTGCGCTCGATGTTCTCCACCACCACGATCGCATCGTCCACGACGATACCTATCGCCAGTACTAGCCCAAACAAGGACAAGTTGTTTAGCGAAAAGCCGAAGGTCGCCATCACCGCGAAGGTGCCGATGAGGGAGACGGGAATCGCCACGATGGGGATAATCGCCGCGCGCCAGGTCTGCAGGAATAGGACGATCACGAGGATGACCAAGGCAACGGCCTCGAAGATCGTGTGGTAGACCGCCTCGACGGACTCCTCCACGAACTCCGTGGGGTTGTAGACGATGGTGTACTCCAAACCCTCGGGGAACTGCTGCGACAGCTCCTCCATAGTCTCGATGATATCGTCCGCCGTCTCGATGGCGTTGGAACCTGGCCGCTGGAAGATCGCTAGCGCCACGGCGGGCTTGTTATCGAGGTAGCTGTTGGTGACGTAGTCGCGAGCACCAAGCTCCACGCGCGCTACATCGCCAAGGCGCGTGATCCGACCGTCCTCACCGGTCTTCACGATGACGGCGCGAAACTCATCTGCATCCGCGAAGCGGCCCTGGGTGTTCACGGTGAACTGCTGGGCCGTCTGCAGGGGCATGGGCGGAGCGCGCAGGGCACCGCCGGCCACCTGTACGTTTTGTCCGCGCAGAGCGCCGAGCACATCGCCAGCAGTCATCTCCAGGGCCGCGAGGCGCTCGGGATCCAACCACACGCGCATGCTGTACTCGCGAGCACCGAACACCGTGAGACGGCCCACCCCGTCGATCCGGTTGAGCACGTCGCGGATCTGCAGGAAGGCGTAGTTGGAGATGTAGAGCTGGTCGTAGCTCTCGTCGGGCGAGAGCAGGTGCACCACCATCATCAGATCCGGCGAGCTCTTCTGCGTAACCACGCCCAGGCGGCGCACCTCTTCGGGCAGGCGCGCCTCGGCAATGGATACGCGGTTCTGCACCAGCACCTGGGCCGTGTCGAGATCGGTGCCGAGCTCGAACACGATCGTGAGGCTCATCTGCCCATCGGTGGTGGACGAGGAGGTCATGTACAGCATGTCCTCAACGCCGTTGATCTCCTGCTCCAGGGGCGTGGCCACAGTGTCGGCGATCACCTCCGGCGTCGCCCCCGGGTAGGAGGCGGTGACCACGATGGTTGGCGGCGCAATCTCCGGGTACTGCGCCACCGGCAAAGACCGGTAGGCGATGGTCCCCAGGATCAGTAGGAGGATCGACAGTACCGAGGCGAAACGCGGTCGGTCGATGAAGAAATGGCCGACCCTCACCGCGCGGTGCTCCCCACCCGCCCGGCCACGGCGGGGTCTAGCGGCGTGAGGGTCGTGGTGTCGATGGTGACCGCGTTGCCGCCGCGCACACGCTGCATGCCGTTGACGATCACGCGATCCTCGGCCGTGAGCCCTTCGGCGACGATCCGCATATCACCCAATGTTCTCCCTAGCTGAATGTAGCGCCGTTCGGGCACCTCGCCCTCGCCGATCACGAAGACGAAGCGTCGAGACTGGTCCGCGCCGATGGCGATCTCAGGCACCAGCAAGGCCTCGTAGGGGCCGCGGCCCAGGAGGCGGATGCGGGCGAACAAGCCAGGGGTGAGCAGCTGGTCGGCGTTATCGAAGATCGCGCGACCTTGGATCGTGCCCGTCGCCTGATCCACCTCGTTGTCGACGAAGTCCATGCGTCCCTCGTGCACGAAGGCGCCCTCGTCGGCGAGCTTTAGCTGCACCGGGTTGGGGGTGGTACGCGAGCTCGGGCGCTGCCCCTCGCGGTCCAGGCGCACGTACTTGAGGTAGGCGCTCTCATCGGCCGTGAAGTAGAAGTGCACGGGATCCAAGGAGACGATCGTGGTGAGCAAGGTGGCGCCCGCGGCCCCGCCCGTCACCAGGTTGCCCTCGGTCACCAACTTGCGGCCCACGCGGCCGGCGATCGGCGCTCGCACCGTGGTGAACTGCACATCGAGGCGGGCCGACGCCACCGATGCCACGGCGGCCTCGAGCGCCGCCGATGCCTGCTGGAACTCCGCGGAACGCGTGTCGCGCAGTTCGGCGGAGCCCGCATTGCTCCGCAGCAGCCGCTCCGCGCGGTCGAGTTCGATGCGGGCCAGATCCAAGGCCGACTCGGCGCGCTTGCGCTCCGCTTCGGCCGCGTCTAACACCGCCCGGTAGGGCCGTGGATCCACCACGAACAGCGCATCGCCCTCAGCGACGAACTGCCCCTCGTCGAAGGCGGAGGAATCCAGATAGCCGCTGACCCGCGCGCGCACCTCGACGCGATCGATCGCCGCCAGGCGCCCCGTGTACTCATCCCAGTCGACGATTTGCTCGACCAGGGGCGCAGCCACGGTAACGGCCGGTGGCGGCGGCGCTTGGCCTCCGCCTCCGCCACCGCCGCCGAAGCCGCCCTCTGGCAGCGAACAGCCGCTTAGCAACAGCGTGAGGAAAAGCACTTCGGCGCCCGCCCATCGGCGAGCGCTGGATGGCGTGAAGACGCACGGCATGGGAAACCTCGACAGGTGCACGTGGGCAGCGAGATCACGCTACCCTCCGGGTTATGACAGAGGCTACCAACGATCGCGCGCTAAGCCCAAGGAGGCACCAACCGACCTGGAGAAGCGTCGCTTGCCTGCAGGTCCTTGCAGCCGTGCTCGCGAGCGGCTGCGCGCAGTACACAACCCGCGATCGTCCCTCGATGAATCAGGACGGACGCGTACGCCACCTAATCCTGCACTACACTAGCGAGAACTTCTCCGAGTCCTTGCGATTGCTCACCGAGCGCACGGTCAACCCTGTGAGCGCACATTATCTGGTGGATCGCCCGGGCCGCGACGGCTCACGCCCGGTGATCTACCGCCTCGTACCCGAGTCGGGGCGTGCCTGGCACGCGGGGCGCAGCTTCTGGTTGGGGGAAAGCGCCCTCAATGCGAGTTCGATCGGCATCGAAATTGTCAACGAGTCGGCCTGCACCCTGCAGCAGACCCTCGAGGGCTGCACCTTCGAGCCGTACCCGCCGGCGCAGATCGACGCGGTCATCTCGCTCTGCCTCGAGGTGCTCGCACGCCACCCGGACATCACGCCCTGGCGCGTGCTCGCCCACTCGGACATCGCCCCCGAGAGGAAGGTGGACCCGGGGCCACAGTTCCCCTGGCATGCCCTGTACGAGGCGGGCATCGGCGCCTGGTATGAGCGCGAGGTCTACGACCGCTACCGTCGTCGCTTTAGGGCGGATCCACCCACCCTAGGGCTGTCACAGGAGGCGCTCGCTGCCTGGGGCTTCGATCTGGAGGCGACCGGCGAGCGAGATGAGGTCACGCGCGAGGCGGTGCGTGCTTTCCAGCTCCACTTCCGCCCGCAACGGCACGACGGCGAACTCGACGTTCAGACCAATGCCATCTTGTTCGCGCTACTCGAACGCTACCGCCCGGACGCGTTGCGTGACCTACGGTAAGGCTCGCTTCGGGGCTTAGCGGGCTTGCGCTTGTGCCGGGGCTGGCGCTCCGCGCTCGCTCACGGTGGCGATAGCCGCATCTAGGCGCTGGCGAATCTCATGCAGCCAGGGCAGGTGTTCAGGCTTCATGGTGCAGATGCGCAGGCACAACAGCGACTGCTCATCCTCCCAATGCTCAACCGCATTGGCAGGGCCCGCCAAGGACTTCGGCACGTGTACCACGGCGAGGTGCAGGTCGCGCAGCGCGGCCTCCTCAAAGATCTCTTGCGCCATCGCCGAGCTCTCGGCCGCGCAGGCGGCCTTCACTGCCACCACCAGAAGGTCCAGCTCGGGGGTGAAGATCGGGGCGAGCCGAGGGTGCCCCTCACAGTGCTTGTACAGGCGTCGCGAGGCCGATAAGCAAGCTTCTAAGCCGCGTGCAAAATCGCCTTCCGGCACCAACGGCAAGGCCCGCATGGTGGTCCACAGGGCGACCGCCGCGGCGCCGGCGCGCGAGCACTCCAGGGAGATCTCGCCGAGGTGCAACTCGTCAGAGCTGAAGTAGGTATAGGGCGAGTCGTGGTGATAGTGGCGGCCCACAGTCGGGTCGCGAAACAGCACACAGCCGCAGCCGTACGGCTGCAGGCCATGCTTGTGCGGATCGATCACCACCGAGTCGGCCATGCGCACTGCATCGTAGGCCGCGCGAGCGTAGGCGCTAATGCCGTCTGCGAGGGTGAAGTAGCCACCGTAGGCGGCGTCGACGTGGACACGGAACCCGTAGCGCTGGCGTAAGGCCAGCACGGCCGGCAACGGATCGATGGCGCCCGCCGCCGTGGTGCCGAGCGTGACGACCACCGTGTCGATGGCCGGTGAGGCCGCCTCGAGGGCGCGCTCGAGCGCCGCGACGGACATACGCCCGGCAGCATCGACGTCGACCTTCACGAAGGGTCGATCGAGCACCGTGCTCAATCGCTCGTGAGTATAGTGCGCCTGCGTTGAGGCGGCTACGCCGCCGGCGGATCCGCCCTGGCTTCGCGCCTCCTGACGCGCCACCCACAGGGCTTCGAAGTTCGCCATGGTGCCGCCGCCACACAGGTGGCCAAGATGCTCCGACCAGCCGAACATATTTGCTAGGTTCGCGACTGCCTCACGCTCCATGCGCGAGCTAGCACGACCGCCGTCTAGCGCGTGATTGTTCGGGTTCAAGCACATGGCGAGGGTGTAGGCATCCCGCGCCAGCGGGTGCGGCGGCTTGAGCATCTGCCCCACGTAAAGGGGATGATGATAGGGATAGTTGTCGTGCAGGCGACGCGCTGCTTCGAGCAAGGCCTCCTGTTCGCGCGACGCTAGCCCGGTCGACGCAGCGCTGGGTAAGTGGGCGAATCCTTCTGCCAACAGCTCCCTGGCGCGGGCGAGGAAGTCCGGTTGCTCGGGCGTTGCGTTTTCCACTCGTGCCAATCCCCTTGTGCGGTCACGGCGCGCGCTCCGGGGGCCAATCGCCGGCGATATCGAAGGGCCGGAACGCCGAGCGATCCACCTCGTCGAGCCGGGCCCGAAGCGCTGCTGCGCGTTGCTCACTGGCCGGGTGGGTGGACAGGAACTCCGCCTGGCCGGTGCCCTCCTCTCGCGCCAGCGTGTCAAAGAAGCTGGCCATCCCGGCCGGATCCGCCTCGACACTCACGAGGCGATCGAAGCCGGTCTGGTCCGCCTGGCGCTCCGCATCCCGCGAAAACCTCAGACCGATCAACCGCTGGCCCACCTCGCCGGCCAGCGTGCCGCTGGCGTCGCCCGCCATCAGTGCGATTACCAGCGCCAGCCCCGACTGCTTCACGACACTGCGCAAGCCGTGGCGAAGCTCCACGTGCTGGATCTCGTGGGCCAACACTCCGGCCACTTCCCCAACGTTTGCCGCAGCGTCCAGGAGGCCATCGTTCACCACGATCACCCCCCCTGGCAAGGCGTACGCGTTGATCTGGGGATCGTTTGCAATGTAAAGCGTGTAGTCATAAGCCGCGTCGTGTTCGAGCAAGCGCTCGAGCACGACGGAGATCACGCGATGGCGATTTCCTGTGCGTCGCAACTTGGGGTCGGCGTCGAACTTCTCTATGAATCCACGGGTAAGCGCAAGCTCCTGAGAAATAGGGATTCGGTCTACGATCACGGTGACCAGGGCATCGATGTGCAACACAAACGCCAGAAGCAGGAGCAGAGGCAGGGCGATCATCAGCGCCACGCCCGCGAGCCCGGCACGCCGCTTCACAGCTTGGCGCTCGTCGAAGCGTTGGAGCTCACGTTGGTCGGCTCGAAGCGCCTCCGGCAGCGCATTCAATACGTGACTTGCGCAATCTCGATCGAGTACATGGCAAGCGTAGGCCGGGTGATCCGGATGCTCCAGATCGCGCCAGGCGAGTTCCAGCCCGCGCTCATCGAAGCCCACGCGACGCAAGGTCAGAAGGCTCGCGTCGATACGCGTCGAGGCGCCCCCATCGGCACGCCGCAGGAGGATGCCATCGCCCGCCACCGCTACCGTCGCGGCCTCGCCTACCGGCGGCAGATCAGGGCCAAACAGTAGGCAGTCGACGGCGGGCGAGGCGCTCGACATCAGAAGTTATCGCCGTCGAGCAGACCTCCGATGCCGCCGAGGATCGACCCCTCACCCTTGGTAGCCCCCCCGGTCTGTGGTGCGTAGGCCAACATGCGCCCGGCGAGGCGCGAGATCGGCAAGGACTGCAGCCATACGGTGCCGGGACCACGCAGGGTCGCGAAAAACAGCCCCTCGCCGCCGAACACCGCTGACTTCAGCTTGCCTACGTACTCGATGTCGAAGGAGACGCTCGGCTGATAGGCCACCACGCAGCCCGTATCGCAGCGAAGCAGTTCTCCGGGGCCGAGTTCGCGCTTGGCCAGGGTGCCGCCCGCGTGCACGAATGCCATGCCGTCACCGTCTAGGCGCTGCATGATGAACCCCTCGCCACCGAATAGGGCGGTGCCGATCTTGCGCTGGAAGGCGATCCCCAAGGAGACGCCGCGAGCGGCGCACAGGAAGGCATCCTTCTGGCAGATGAAGGTGCCCCCCATTTGCCCCAGATCGATGGGGATGATCTTGCCCGGGTAAGGCGCGGCGAAACCCACCTTGCGCTTCATGCCAGACTCGTTGTGGTAGATCGTCGTGAACAGCGACTCGCCGGTGATCAGGCGCTTTCCTGCCCCCATCAGCTTGTCCATCAGCCCACCGCTTTGGGATTGCTGGGAGCCGTCCCCGAACACCGTGTCCATCTGCACGCCGTCCTCCATCAGCATCATCGCGCCGGCCTCGCCGATGGCGGCCTCGCCGGGATCGAGCTCGATCTCGACAAACTGCATGTCGTCGCCAAAGATCTCGAAATCGATAATATCCATTGACATGGGCATTCCCCTTTTGGCTAATGAAATTAAAAGTCAAGCGCTAGCTTGCGCCTGCGAAGCCTTTGGCTGTTGTAGTTGCTTGACCACGTAGCGGATTACGTGTGAGTTACGCGCCACCTGGCGGTGACCGAGCCCCGTTGTGGTGTACAACTCCGCATCATCCAGGGCGTAGGCAAGGGTCTCGCCGTCGGCGTAGGGCACTTCTTCATCACGGGTATCGTGCACCACCAGTACCGTTGTAGATGCACCAGCGAGCGCTTTGGCCGCATCGAAGCGCTCGAGGGCCACGCCCGTGCGCTCCTCGATGAGTGCCACCACATCCTCGAACAGAGCCTGTCGCAGGGAGAGTATCTGCGCGTACCGGTGGGTCAGGGACTGCACGCTGCGCGGGGCGGCGATGAGCACCAAGCGCTCTGCTTGCAAGGGCGCCTCTAGGCCCACGGCACCGACCGACAGCGCTGCGCAAAGACCGCCGAAGGAATGGCCTATCACCGCGGCCACCGGCTCACGTGAGCCAAGCATCTGCATGGCTTGGGCGTAGTCGATTGCGGTGAGCGCGCTGCCCTCTGACTCGCCGTGGGCCGGCGCATCCACGCCGATCACATCGAAGCCTGCTGCGTGCAGCGGTGCAATCCAGTCGGCGAGGCGCCCCACGCAAGACTCCCAGCCGTGGGCGAGCATGACCAGCGGCCGCACCCGTGACGACTCGACATCCGGTGACGACCATCGATAAGTCACCACTTCCCCCTCGCGCCCCGGCAGGCGCATCAAGGTACGTTCAGCGCGAGCGAGCAGCGGTCCGTGGCGCGGCGCAGGCGGACTGCGCTTGGTGGGGGAGCAGAAGATACGCAGGGCCTGGTGACGAGCGGCGTTGGGCGCCACCCGATGCAGTGTGTTGAGCCACGCGCTGATGACGCCGATCAGCAGGGCGCGCGGTAACCTCATCCGCGCCAGCTCCCGAGCACATCATGGATGCGTGAGAACACATCTTCGAGCGTTTCCCGATCGGGCAGCAGGGTGATCCGCAGATGATCGCGCTGAGGGAAGTTGAAGCTTGACCCCGGCACCAACAGCACGTGGCGCTGCTCCAACAGCTCCATGGCAAAGGCCTCATCGTCAAAGCTCGGCACCACGTCCGATGGCACTTGCAAAAACGCGTAGATGGCGCCAGCGGGCGCCTGCATGCGCAAGGCGTCGCTGGACGCCACCGCATCGATCACCGTCTGCCGGCTCTCGTAGAGTCGCCCGCCTGGGGCTGTGAGCTGGTGAATGCTCTGGTGACCGCCGAGAGCCGTCTGCACAGCCCACTGGCCTGGCACGTTGCTGCACAAGCGAAGGCTCGCCAGCGTTTCCATCGCATTGAGGTAATGGGCGGCGCCGTCCCGGTTTCCGCTCAGCGCTACCCAACCGACACGATAGCCACACGCACGATACACTTTGGACAAGCCGCTGTAGGTGGCGCAAAGCGTATCGCGGACCAGGGTGGCCATAGGCACGAACTGCGCACCATCGTAGAGAATCTGGTCATACACCTCGTCGCACATAAGAACCAGATGGTGCCGTTCGGCGAGCGCTGCCAACTGCGCCAGGCTCTCGCGGGAGTACACCGCGCCGCTCGGGTTATTGGGGTTGATCACCACCATCGCCCTCGTGCGGGGCGTGATCAGCGCCTCGAGGTCGCTCGCGTCCGGCTCAAAGCCACGCTCGGGACGGCACGGGTAGTGTACGGCGCGACCACCGTTGAGGTTTACGGCGGCGGTCCAAAGGGGGTAGTCAGGGCTTGGCACGAGCACTTCATCGCCCGTATTGAGCATCGCGCGCAGGGTGAGGTCGATCAGTTCGCTGACGCCGTTGCCCATGAACACATCGTCGGCACTCACATCCATCACACCGCGATTCTGGTGCTGAAGGACCACCGCTTCGCGGGCCGGAAAGATGCCTCTTGAGGGGCAGTAGGGCTCTGCCGATGCTAAATTCTCGACCACAGCGCGACGCATCGTCTCCGGCGTGCGGAAACCAAACTGGCCGGGGTTGCCGATGTTCAAAGCCAAGATTTCATAGCCCTGGCGCTCGAGCTCGCTCGCACGGCGGGCCAATCGGCCGCGGATCTCATAGCGCACGTTGGCGAGCACGGCGGAGCTATGCACGGCGGGCGATCGCGTGGAGGGGTGGGAGGTCGAGGAGGGTTGCATGGCGCTCGTATCGATAGATAAACCGCAGGTGCCGACCGCGATCCTGCGCGCGGGGCGGCCAGGGCGCTAGTATGCGCGAGAGCGTGATCACCTGCGTGATCAACCCCTAAGATCCTACCGCAAGGCGCCATGTCAGCATTGTTCTTCGCCAGCCTCGGCCATGCGCTTATGCACATGCTCACGGCCATGTTCTTCGTGCTCGTATTGGCCCTGGAGACGGGTTGGGGGCAACCCTACGCGCAGCTGTTGCCCCTGTGGACGGCCGGCACCTTGGCCGTGGGGGTATGCGCGTTGCCCGCCGGTTGGCTTGCGGATCGTTGGAATGCGCCCGGCATGTTGGTGGTGATGTTCTGCGGCATGGGCATCGCCTGCATGCTCTGCGCAAGTGCTGGCGACGGTCGGATTATGGGGCTGGGCCTGACCCTACTCGGCGCCTTCGCGGCGATCTACCATCCGGTCGGCATCCCGTGGCTGGTGCGCTCTGCGCGCGCCGAGCGACGCGGCCTAGTGCTCGGTGCAAATGGCGTGTTTGGCGCTCTAGGCGTCGCCGCGAGCGGCGGCGCAGTCGCCGTGCTCGTGGAACGTTGGGGTTGGCAGGCCGCCTTCATCGTTCCTGGCGCAATCAGCTTGCTCGCCGGCGCCAGCATGGGCGCGATGTTGCTGTTTGGCCGGCTCCCCGTTGAGCCGTCCACGAGACCGCTCACCCAAGCGCACGGGACGCAAAACGAAGGCCCGACCGCATGGCGGCCCTTGGCCGCGCTGCTGGTCGCCATGTTTGCCCTAGGGTTCATCTACCAGGCCAGTCAGGCGGTGTTTCCAAAGATCTTCGCCGAACGCGTCACGGACCCCGAGGCCGCCGCGACGGCGGCGGGCTGGTGGGTGACTGTAGTCTACGGGGCCGCGGGCATCATGCAGCTGGCGGGCGGCTGGTTGGCCGATCGCATGCCCTTGCGGCCCCTCTACGCCGCAGCCGCACTCCTGCAGCTGCCGCTGCTGCTGTTGCTGGCCTCGCTCGTGGGACTGCCCCTGGTGGTGGCTGCGACGGCGGCTGTCGTGGTGTCCGCCGGCGCCATGCCGGCAGAAAACATGCTACTTGCCCAGCATGCACCGCCCAGGCGACACGGCCTGTTCTTTGGCCTGAAGTTCGTGCTGGCCTTCGGTAGCGCGCCCCTGGCGGTCGCCGTGGCGGCGGCGGTGGTGCGCTGGCAAGGATCGCCAGCGCCGTTGTTCTTTGGGCTCGCCGCGCTTGCGCTGGTCGCGACGCTGGCTGCCTTCACCCTGCCCTCGCCTGGGGCGCAGAGCTCGGCGCGCGCCGCGGTCCTCGCCACCTGAGAGGGCCCTTGTGCCCCGGCGGCGTCAGTTGGATTCGCCGATCTGCGTCTGGTTGAAGTTCTCGATGCCGACCCTGTCGATCAGGCCGAGTTGGGTCTCGAGCCAATCGACGTGTTCCTCTTCGGCGTCGAGGATGTGCTGAAACAAATCGCGGCTCACGTAGTCCTGGCAATCCTCGCAGTGCTTGACCCCGCGGCGCAGGGCCGGCAGCGCGTCATGCTCGAGGGCGAGGTCGCACTCGAGGACCTCCTTGGTGTCCTCGCCGATCCGCAACCTGCCCAGATCCTGCAAATTGGGGAGGCCTTCCAAAAAGAGGATGCGAGCAATCAGCTTGTCCGCATGCTTCATCTCGTCGATGGACTCTTCGTACTCATGCTTGGCGATGGCCTTCAGGCCCCAGTCGTCGAACATGCGCGAGTGCAAGAAGTACTGGTTGATCGCCGTCAGCTCGTTCTTCAGCACTTCATTCAGAAGGGCGATTACGCCGGCTTGCGCCTTCATCGAAACTATTCTCCATTGCGGATAAAAACAATTCTTATTTAAAAAACAGTCAGTTACATTCGATGGGGCGGATTTTGGAGGCCTACGTGGCCGCTTGGCAAGCGAAACGCTTCACCTGAACGCACGCACGCAAAAGCGCCCGGGCGCGCGAGGTCGCCGGGGGCTGCTATGCGCTGGAAAATGTGGAGGTGGGGTGAGGCGTCGACGCCTCGTTAGATCAAACGCTGGCCGGGAGGGTGGTGGGCTGCGGGGCCGGCGAGCGCGCAGAATGCGTGCCGGCGATGGTCTCGCCTTCTTTGCCTTCCAGGATGGCCTGCGCCGCGCACGCGCAGGTGCCGCAGCAACTGGCCACGCCAAGCTCCTCTCGCAGGGCGTCTACGGAATCGGCGCCAGCGGCGACAGCTTCGCGAATCTCACGATCAGTTACGCCGTTGCAAATGCAGATGTACATGTCCAGCATCACAGCTCAAATACGAATCATTGTCAATGAGCTTCTCGGCAATTCCGAGATCCGCACGCGACTCTAAAGCTCCTCGCCGTCGGGCCGACATAAGGGGCATAGGTTCAGCCGACTCTCGGAGACCGTCCGTGCTTCCATCGGATCTTACGTCCCAATTCGAAGGCATCCGCGATCTGCCTTCACCGCCCAAGATCGCGCAGGAACTCATTGAGTTAGCCGAAGATCCTGAGGTGACCCTCGCTGCCATCGGCGGTGTCATCGAGAAGGACCCGGCGCTCGCCTTGAAGCTGCTGCGGGTAGCGAACTCGTCGCTCTACTCACGTGGCCGAGCGCGCGAGACCGTGCGCCAGGCGATCCTGGCTCTGGGCCTCAACGGCACCATGACCCTGGCCCTGAGCTTCTCCCTCGTCTCCAGCATCCGCGACACGGAAACGACCGGCATCAATCTCAAACGCTATTGGCGCCGCAGTCTGATGGCAGCTAACGGCGCCCGCGCGCTCGCCGAAGCGGCTGGCCTTACCTGCTACGAACAGGTGTTTCTCGCCGCCATCCTGCAGGACATCGGCGTGCTGGTCCTCGATCGGGCGATGCCCGCCCTGTACGACGGTGCACCCGACGTGTTGACCGACCACGCCGGACTGATCGTCCACGAACAGTCGGCCCTCAACGCCAACCATTCCCAGGTCGGCGAATGGCTGCTCGATCGGTGGCGTCTCGCGGAGCCGATCTGCCACGCTGTGGGCACCAGCCACGGCGCCGGCGGCATTGATCCAGAGTACGAGTTCGCTGGGCTCTCACGCTGCGTCGCGCTCTCCGGCGATCTGGCCGACGTCTGGTTCTTAGAAGAGCCGCACGCCGCCATGAGCTCCCTCGCCATCGCCGCCGAGCAACTGCTAGGCATCGGCACCGCGGACCTTTTGGATATCTTCGTCGAGCTGCGTGACCAACTTCCAGAGACCGAGGCCATCTTCGAGATGGACATCCTCGACCCGGCGGAAGCCGAAAGGATCACCACCAAGGCCGGCGAGCTCTTGTCCGCCACGAGCAACGCGGGCGAGCGCCCCGTGCTGGTGTGGACCGCAGATCAGATGCACGAGCGGCTGGCGCGAGAGTTCCCAATAGCCAAACGAGAACGTTGGCCCCTGAGTGTGGCCACGATCTTCTTGGGGGAGAGCGTTGACGGCGCAGCCACGGCGGTGGCCGCGAAGCGCGCGCAAGCCGAGCTCCCGGACACCGCTGCCCTCGCGGTGATGGACGACGGCCGCCTGCTTGCCATGTTCTCTGGGGTTGCCGCGGGCGAGGCCGAACGCGCCACGCGCGCCCTGTTCGGGCCGCTTACCTGGGGGGCGACGGCCGAACCCGCGCTGGACCGCAACGCCCTACGCGTGGGCCTTGCCACGCTGGGCGATGAGCGCGACTACACGGACGCGGGCAACCTCGTGCGCGCCGCCACCGCAGCGTTGCACCGAGCCGTGCGCGGCCCGGCAGGCGGTGTGGTTCAGCATGCAGGAGAGGAGGATGACGTGGTGGCCCTCGATGCTCAGAACCCCACGATCAACGACTTCATGGCCGCTCGAGCGCACTGAAGTAGTCCCGGCCCTGGCGCATCATGGCGACGAAGTCACCTTCGTGTCCGCCGCGTACCGCTGACGTTAAACGCCCCAACGCCCCCTCGAGCGCTGCCAACGCCTGTTCGTTATGGTCGTTTAGCGATTGGATTTCGAAATACATATGGGGATTGTCTTGAGCTACGCGCGCGGATACGCCCAACTGCGCATCGAAGGTGCTGCTGGACATCTCCTGCAGCCTCGGCACGTTTTCATGAGACTCCGCTAGCGCAGCGATGAAGACTATGTTGAGCGCGTGTGAGAGGCCCAGCACGAAGGCGATTAGGCGGTCGTGGTCATCGAGGCTCATCTCTACCTGGCGCGCCATCGTGGAGTCGAAGAGCTCGCGCGCCGCACGGGTAGCCTCTGCGACCCCCGTATCCACGAAGATCACGTGACGACCCGACAGGAGCTGCGCATCGGGCCCAAACATCGGGTGGATGGAGGCGACGCGAACGCCTGCCTCGGCGGCGCGCTGCAGGCCCTCGCGCAGGGGCGCCTTGAGTGAGCCTATGTCGAGCACCAGCCCCGGCGGCGGTGCATCAGCCATGGCCAGCAGCACCTCGTTGGCCACCTGCATGGGCGTCGCGATCACCACCACGTCGTGATCCAAGGTGAGCTCGCGCCACTGCGCACGGCAGGGGTAGCCCGGCACCTCGCCCGTGGGGTCAGCGATCTCCACTTCGAAGGCCTGGGAGGCGAGAAACTCCGCGAACCAGCGGCCCATCTTCCCCGCCCCACCGATCACCAAGGCCCGCCGGCCGCCGCCGCGCCCCTCCCGGGTCAGGCGGTAGGCTTCCTGGGAAGTGAGCGAGGCCTCGATCAGCTCGCGCACCAAGCGCTCCGCCAACGTGGGCGACAACCCCAGCTCTCGCGCCCGCTGGCGGGCGCCCTGGAGCACGGTCTTCTCGCGCACGAAGTCGCGCGTGGCGCGGCCCTCGCGTCGCTTCACTTCGGCGATTCGATGCGACAGCTGATCGCGCTCGGCAACCAGTGCCAGCAGCTCTTTGTCGATCTGCGTCAGGCGTTCACGCAGTTGGTCCAATTCCACGGTAAGTCGATTCCTCGATGCCGGCAGACGCCGGGTTGCTATGCTGGTCTTCTAGTCTAGCGTTACCGGCCCCTTGGGCCGCACACCGGAGCGCCAATCCAAGTGAATGTCGACGGCAACCCCTATCGCACGATCTGGCTGGCGGCCGATGCCGATGCGGTGAACATCATCGACCAGCGCTGGCTGCCGCACCGCTTCGAGGTGGCGCAGCTTCGGCGTTACCAGGACGGCGTCGAGGCCATCGCCGACATGCTCGTTCGCGGCGCGCCTCTGATCGGCGCCACCGCGGCCTGGAGCCTGTACCTGGCCGCCCGAGAGGCGCACCGCGAGGGACTTGGCCCCGCCCATCTCGTACAAGCCGCGGCGCAGCTGCGCGCCGCCCGCCCGACGGCCGTCAATCTGGCTTGGGCCATCGACCGGGTGCTCGCTGGCGTGGCCGATTGCCAGGACCTGAAGCAGCAGGTCGTGCGCTTGCGCAGCGCTGCGGAAACGCTTTGCGAGGAAGACGTACAGACCAACCACAGCATCGGCGAACACGGCCTTGCGCTCATCCGCCGCCAACAGGCGCAACGTCACGGTGAACCGGTGAACATTCTCACTCACTGCAACGCCGGCTGGCTCGCCACGGTGGACTGGGGTACGGCCACCGCTGCGATCTATCTCGCCCACCAGGAGGGCATTCCCGTGCACGTGTGGGTGGATGAGACGCGGCCTCGCAACCAGGGCGCTCAACTCACCGCATGGGAGCTCGCCCAGGCGGGTATCCCGCACACGGTGATCGTCGACAACGCCGGCGGCCACCTGATGCAGCACGGTCTGGTCGACATGTGCATCGTCGGCACCGATCGGGTGACCTGCACCGGCGATGTGTGCAATAAGATCGGCACCTACCTGAAGGCCTTGGCCGCCTTCGACAACGATGTTCCGTTCTACGTGGCCCTGCCTTCATCCACCATCGACTGGACCTTGAGCGATGGGCTTCGCGAGGTTCCCATCGAGGAGCGAGACAGCACGGAGGTGAGCGAGGTGTACGGCCAAACGGCAGGTGGAAAGACCCAGCGAGTGAGGATCACTCCGGCCGCGAGCGCCTGCGCGAACCCTGCCTTCGACGTCACGCCGGCCCGTCTTGTCACCGGTTTGATCACCGAGCGCGGAGTCGTCGACGCCACAGAGCAGGCCCTGCGCGCCCGATTCAAGCGAGTGCACTAATGAGCATCGATGATGGCGTCATCAAGTTTCGGTCACACCTCGAGCCTGGGCCTGCGCCGGAGGAAGGCAGCACCCTGCGGGGGCTCAACGGCTGGCGGTCGCGCCTGTTCGAATACCGCCTAATCGGCGAGTACGTCGACGCCGGCGTGGGCTACGGCAACGTCAGCGCCAGACTGGCGAACGGACATGTGTTGATGACGGGCACGCAGACCGGTCACCTGCCGCGGCTCACGCCAACGCACTACACGGAGGTGATCACCTACGATCTGCAGGACAATCGGGTGCGCGCACGCGGCCCGGTCGAACCGTCCTCGGAGACCTTGGCGCACATGGCGCTCTACGCGGCCATCCCCGACTGCGGAGCCGTGTTTCACGTCCACGATGCCCAGGCCTGGCGACGCTACCGCGACGACTGGCCGACCACCGGCACGGACGTCGCCTACGGCACGCCCGCCATGGCCACCGAGCTTGCGCGCCTGTACCGCGAAACGCGCTTCGCCAAAGATCGCATCGCCGTCATGGGCGGGCACGAGGACGGCATCATCGCCTGGGGCCGCACCTTGGACGAGGCCGGTGAAGTGCTCTTGCGCCGCTTACGCGAGTATCGCTGAGGGCTAGGCCGTGGAGTTACTCGAGGGCACCAGCGGCTACAGTTACAAGGAGTGGGTGGGCACCTTCTATCCGGAGAAGACCAAGCCGGCGGCCATGCTCGAGTGCTACGCCCAGGCGCTGCCGGCGGTGGAGATCAACAACACCTTTTACCGCCTACCCAAACGGGACGTCCTCGCGCGCTGGGCTGCACAAGTCCCCGAGCACTTCCGGTTCTTCATAAAGGCATCGCGACGCATTACGCACCTGAAGCGTCTGGTAGAGGCGGAGGAAGAAACCCGCTACCTGCTGGACACTGTGTCGGTGCTGGAACAGCGCCTCGGCGGCATTCTGTTTCAGCTGCCACCGTTTCTGCGCCTCGACCTGCAGCGCCTGCAGGCCTTTCAGGCATTGCTGCCAGGCGAGCTGAGCATCACCTTCGAGTTTCGCCATCCCTCGTGGCACTGCGAAGAGACGGTGCGGGCACTGGCGCAGGCAGGCCACGCCCTGTGTGTAAGCCACACGGCCCCGGATCCAGACCAAGAGGAGGACGATGCCCGAAAGAACCCTGAGGAGCTGCTAATCGCCACGGCCAAGCACGCTTACCTGCGCCTACGTGCGGTGACCTATACCGACCAGGAACTCGCGCAGTGGCTGGCGCATCTGCGCGCCCTGCAGGTCGAGCGCGCGTACGTCTTCTTCAAGCACGAAGACGAGGCCACCGGTCCGGCCCTGGCGAAGCGCCTGCGCACGCTGCACGAAGGGCAGGCCTGAGCCGCACAAGGGCGAGCTGGTGCACGCTTTGCGGGCCGAGGGGAACGGCAGCCGCGATCCGCCGTCTTATAATGGCCAATCAACCTCAAGAAACCACACTGCGGTGAGCGCCCCTGTGACCAAAAAGCTGATTACCTGGCCGATGCTGCGAACCCTGGGCCTTTATATTGGTGCCTGTTGGGTGGCGGTCGAGTTCGCCGACTGGCTAGTTGGGCGCTACAACTTGCCGGACCGGGTGGTCGATCTAACGCTTATCGGCCTGCTCTCCTTCACGCCCACGGTCGCGCTCCTAGCGCGTAACCACGGTGAGCCTGGGCACCAGGAGTGGACCATCACGGACAAGCTGGCGATCCCCATCAACGCCCTGCTTAGCACCGCCTTGATCGGCACGCTGTTCTTCGGACAACCGTTCAAGGGGGCGGACGCTTCGCCGCTGGCCCTGGAGACGCGCACGGTCACCGATCCGACGGGCGAGACCATGACCCGCCCCGTGGTTACCCAGGCGCTCAGCCAGGGCATCACCCTGTTCTTCTTCGACAACGCCACGGGTGATGAAAGCCTCGACTGGATGCAGTACGGCGCCAACATCGCCCTCTACGCCGATCTTATCCAGCACCCTTACGTGAAGGCCTGGTCACCCTTCGTCGGCATGGAAGCCTACGGCATGTTCCAGCTCCGCAAGGCCGGCTTCGATGATGGTCTGAAGGTGCCTGTCGCCCTGAAGCGAACGATCGCCGACAAGGGGCTGATGGAGTACTTCGTGGGCGGGCGGATCGAGGTGAACGCGGCGGGCGACTCCAAAGAGCTGGTCGCCCTGCTCTACGACACGGCTAGCTCCCGCGTGCTCGCCGAGATGCGCCAAGACATCGGCCCCGAGGGCGGCCGCTTGTTCGCTGCCATCGATGCAGTCACCGCTGAGATGTTCGCCTCCCTCAACCTGCCAGGCGGCGAGGAGGTCTTCGTCGACCTGCCGACTTCCGATCGACTAACCAATTCACTAGCAGCATTTGAATCCCACACCAACGGCATCACCGCGCAACTGCTCGACAGCGATCGCGACCGCGCTATCCGCCTTTGGCAACAAGCGGTGCAGGAGGACCCCACCTTCGCCGTCGCCCACCTCACAATGGGACGGGCGCTGTTCGAGGGCGGCATGATGCTCGACGGCGGCATGGCCATGCAGACGGCCCTGCGTCACGACTACAAGTTGAACGACCGCGAGCGCTTCGTCGCCAAGGGCATGAACTACGTCTTCCGCGGCGATCGCGAAAAGGAGCTGGCCACCTACGAGACTTGGGCCGAGCTGCACCCGAACGACCCCATGGCCTACATCTACCTCGGGTCGGCCCACCTCTACGGGCAAAACGACCCTGGCAATGCTCTGACATCCTACGAGAGCGCTATCGATCTGGATCCGCGCGAGACCTGGCTCCTCGCCAAAATTGCCTACCTGCATGAACTGGGAGGCAACCGCGAAGCGGCCGTCGAGTACTACACGCGCTACGTCGAGGCGGCACCGGACGACCCAGGCCCCCTGAGCAGCCTGGGTAACCTGCATCGCCGAGAGGGCGATCTGGCGCGGGCGCGGGCTTTCTTCGAGCGGGCCGTGATCGTCGCCCGCGGCATGGTCGACCCCACGCTCAACTTAGCTGAGCTAGACCTGCGCGAGGGCCGCTACGACGCCGCCCTGGCACGCCTCGATGAGGCGTCACAGATCGCCGCCACCCCGCGACAGCACGCGGCCGTGCTCCGCCAACGCATCGCCTACCTTGGCCAACGGGGGCAAGAGACAGAGGTGGTCGCCAAGCTGCCGGACCTGGCTGACCAGGCCACCCAATTCCTCGCGCCCATCGACGTGATCATGGGCGTGTGGGTGGAGCACGTGGAGCACTACGTGCTGGCTGGGCAGGTTGAGGAAGCGGTGGAGATGCTACGCAAACACGAAGCACAGCTGCAGCCGCCCTTGAATACGCTGCTAGACGTCGGCTATCTAAAGGTGGCTGTGGCCATGGGCGACCCACAAACCGCCCAGCTCCACGGCGATGCGGCCGGCGAGCTCTTGGAGACGCTGGGCCTGGATCACATGCGCGCTTACGTCGGCTACTACACGGGCCGGGTGCTCAGCCTGCTAGGCAGACCCGACGAGGCCATTACCGAACTCGAGAAGGCGCGTACTGCCTACCTCGCATCTATCCAGCGTATTCAGGATGAGAACCTTGAGTTCGAGATCGTCACGCGGCTTGCCGATGTCTATCTCGAGCAGGGCCGCCTGGACGATGCGCGCAGCAACTTCGAGTTCGTGCTCACTCGCTATCCGGCAAACGTCGAAGCGAACCTCGGCATGGCCAAGCTACTCCAGCGCGAGGGCGATGGCGCCGCCGCCGCGCCCTACCTGGCCGCGGTGAACAGCGCCTTGGCACAGGCCGACACGGACCATCCCCTCCTGCTCGCAGCGCGCACGGTCGAGGCGAGTCTGGACATCTGACCCGCGGCCACCGAGCATGGGGTGAATCCCTGCTCACCGCCACGGAAACGACCGCTCATGGCCTCACTCGCCCACGAATACGCAGCTCACGTGCAGATCATGGTCTCGCGCTACGAGGAGGCTATGAAGGCGGCCGATCTCGATCGCGTGGTGGTTTTCGCTGGCGTCGAGCGCATGCTGCCCTTCGACGATTCGGCCTACCCTTTCCGTGCCACCGCGCACTTTCGCGCTTGGGTGCCGATGAACACCCCGGGCCATGCGATCGTATTCCTACGCGGCGAGCGCCCGCGCCTGTTCTGCCACCAGCCCGGCGACTTCTGGCACGCCGCAGCGCCAGCGCCGCCACCCATGGTGCAGATGGCATTCGATGTGATCGTCGCCGACGATGTGAACGACATCGTTCGCCAGCTGGGCGACGGCGGGCGTTGCGCCTGGCTCGGCGAGGCCGACCACGTGCCACCGGCGTGTGCCCATGCGAGCTTGAATCCGCCCGCACTCGTGCGCCGCCTGAACTTCGCCCGCTCGGTCAAGACAGACTACGAGCTGACCTGCCTCCGGCGCGCGAATGCACTAGGTGCCCAGGCGCACCAGGCCGCCGCAGCCGCCTTCTCGCATGGCGCCAGCGAGTATCAAATCCACCAGCACTACCTGCAGGCGATCGATGCCACGGATGCGGACCTGCCCTACCCTAGCATCGTCTGCCTGAACGAACACGCCGCCATCCTGCACTACCAAAAGCTCGACCGAAGAACGCCAGCGGAGCACCGCAGCTTTCTCATCGACGCAGGTGCGATGGCGGACGGCTACGCGAGCGATATCACCCGCACCTACACCACCGAGCGCGAGGTCAACGGCCCCTTTGCCACCCTTCTCTCAACGATGGACCGGCTGCAGCAGGCCGTGTGCGATCAGGTGAAGGCGGGGGTCGACTACGTCGAGTTGCAGCTGCAGTGCCACGAGATGTTGGCGCGCGTGCTGGACGAAGCCGAGTTGATCAATAGCATTAGCCTTGAGGGCGCCGTCGAGGCCGGCATCACCCGCGCCTTCTTCCCCCACGGCCTCGGCCACTACCTCGGCCTGCAGGTGCATGACGTGGGCGGCTTTCAGTCGAAGGCCGAAGGAGGCCGTATCGATCCGCCGCAGGAGCATCCCTTCCTGCGCCTTACGCGTCAGCTGCGTGAGCGCGAGGTAGTGACGATAGAACCCGGGCTCTACTTCATTCCCACCGTGCTGGAGCACTTGCGCGCCGAGGATGCGGGCAAGCATGTGAACTGGGGGCTGGTCGAGCAGCTGACACCGTTCGGCGGCATTCGCATCGAAGACGATGTAGTCGCCTTGCGCGGCGGCCACGAAAACCTCACACGCACGGCGTTCGCCACGCTCGCGGGCCACTAGCACCGTTTGCGGCCGGCGGGTTTCGGCGGCGGCTGTCTGGCAGAATCGGGGGAGTCCCAACGCCCGAGACCGCCATGAACGCCGATGACATCCTCCGCAGCCAGCGCCTCAAGCGCTACCCGCTGCTGCTCGCACACTCAAGGCCGCAAGCAGCCTGGAGGCAGCGCCGGGACCACAGGGTAAATCGATGAGTGCGGACTACTCCCCGGAAGGGCTACTGGCATTCCTGAGGGAAGCTGCGATGGCGGGGCGCTTAAACCCGGCCACGGCACGAAGCCGCGTGCAGGCCGCCCAACGCCTGTTCACCCAACTCACCGCGGTGGAGCGGGCGGACCTGCGCCAGCTTGATGTCAGCACGCTGGTCCATCGCTGCCAGAAGGTGGACGGGACCATGCGGCCCGAGGTCCTGCGCGTCTACGAGAAGCGCATGCGCGATGCGCTCACGGACTACTTTCGCTTCGTCGAAGACCCTGATCAGTTCGTGGCCAGCGCCAGCGAACGACGCTCGGCGACCGCCCACCGAACCCGCTCCCAGGAAGAGCAGGCCCTCGAACGGGCCAAGCTCAGCATCACCAACGCCCGACCGGACGTCGTCCCAGTACCCATTGGCGGCGACGAGGTGGTGTATATCCAGAACCTGCCAGCGGACCTCAGCGCGGCTCAGGCCCGTAAGATCGTGCGGGTGATCGAAGCGTTCGTCGACGACACCGAGGAGGCCGAGCAATGAGCCGCTGGCTGCTCGCCCTGCCCCTCGCCATTTTCGGCGTTGGCGGCGTCGGCCTGTACATTCTGTTCATCGGCCAGGCCGGCGGCGCCGCGGTGCACGAGAACCTGCTGCCGGAGCTCATCGGGTTTTGCCTGGAGGGCTTCTTTCTGGTCGGCCTATTGACCTTCGTGCAGCAGCTGCGCGAGATGGATCGGCGGCGCGAGCTGTGGCTCAGCCTGCGCGGGGCGCTTCGCGACTTCCTATCGCACCTCGATCTCGCCTACCTCGACGCGGACGCCGAACCGGCCACGACGCGCGATCTGGAGACACAGCCAAGGGTGGTGCTACGCCTGATGGACTCGATGCAGAAGATGGAGCTGGACACGGACACGCTGGTCGAGGTCAAGCGCGTCGCCATCTCCACCCTGCCGATGGCGCAAGATCTGATCGACATCGCCGCGCAGCTCAGCACCGGCCACATGCGTTGGTGGATAGCCATCGTCGAGTCGATCAAGCACCTAGCAGAGGCCGACACGCGCGAAGGCGTGGAGCGCCCCCTCTACGCGCTGCTGCAGCACCTCTCAGAATTCGATTCGCTGAAAACCTGATAACACGATTAGGCCCGTGCCCCTCGCGACTGACCACAGGACCGCCATGAACGCTCACGATATCCGCTGCAGCAACGACCTAAAACTCTCCCAACAGCTGCTCGAACACCCCGACATCAAGCGGGTGAACTCTCAATTGGCGCAGCAAGCCGAGGATCACGGCGCGCTAAAGGTCCGCCGCCACCTGCTCGCCACCTCCGTGCGCCTGAGCGAGCGCATGGCGCCTCACGTGCACAAGATCGCAGATCGCTGCATCGAACGGCTCGGCATCGAGATACCCGTCGAGCTCTACGTCTTCGCCAGCCCCCAGTACAACGCGGCTTGCTTCAAGCCCGAGGACGGTCGCCTGTTCATCATGTTCGCCTCCAGCCTGCTGGAGCACTTCGACGATCAGGAGGTCGGCTTCGTGATGGGCCACGAACTCGGCCACCACCTGTACCGACACCACGACATACCCATTGGCCACGTTCTACGCGGACGGCAGAAACCCGACGCACGCTTGGCCCTGGAGCTCTTCGCCTGGTCCCGCTACGCAGAAATATCGGCAGACCGCGCCGGCGCCCATTGCACGGAAAAGCTCGGGACCGTTGCCAAGGCGCTATTCAAGCTCGCCTCGGGCCTCAGCGATCGCACCATCGCCTTCCAGCTCGACGATTTCCTGCGTCAGGTGGACGAGATGCAGGTGCACGACGGCGAACCCGGCCAGGGCGCACCGAAGGAGGACTGGTTCTCCACCCACCCCTTCAGCCCCCTGCGCGTGAAGGCCCTGGCCTTGTTCTATCGCTCCGCACTGGCCCAGCCAGACGGCACCCCCAAGGAGCAGCTTGAGGTGGCAGTGCAATCGATCATGAGCTTGATGGAACCCTCTTACCTGGAGGGTCGTACCGGCGTGGCCGAGTCCATGCGCCGGGCCCTCTTCGCGGCCGCGCTCGCGGTGGCAAACGCTGACGGTGAAATCACCGCGGCAGAGACCGAGGTATTCGAGAAGTTCTTCGGCAGCGGCAGCCTCAGCGATCGCATCGACGTGGAGAAGACCGTGGGCGAGCTGGACGCACGTCTCGCGACGGTGCGCGAGCAGGCAAGCTCATCCCAGCGCACGCAGCTGCTACGCGATCTCTGTCTGATCGCCGGCGCCGAGGATCACGTCGGTGAACTCGAGCGCGCGGTGATGGACGACGTTGCTGACAAGCTCGACCTCCCTCGAGGGCTGGTCTGCCAGACCCTAGACGGCACCGTCGAGCTGGGGCTCGCACCTAACGCCTAACATCGCCTTGCGCAGGCAGGGCGAAGGTGAGAATCGCATCGCCCGTGGCGAAACCGAACAGGGCGTTGCCACCGGCAGCGACCGCAACGTACTGGCGGCCGTCCACCGAGTAGGTCACGGGCGGCGCGTTGACACCGTAGGGGGCACGCCAACGCCACAGGCGCTCGCCATTCTCGGCATCGTAGGCATTGAAATGGCCGTCGCCCTCGCCACAGAAGAGCAGCCCACCGGCGGTGGCCAGCACGCCACCTACCAGAGGTTGCGCCGTACGCTGCTGCCAGCGAAGCCTACCCGTGCGCGCATCGAGGGCGGATAGCAAACCCCAGCGCTCCTCGCCGCTCAACTCCATGTACGCATAGCTACGCAAAGGCCCCTGAGATCCATCCAGCGAACGTATATAATAGGTAGCAGGCTGATGAATCGCAGCGACGAAGAAGCTCGCGCTCGCCGGCGAGTAGGCCATCGGTGACCAGGACGCGCCTCCCAAGATCGCCGGCGCCACCTCCACACCCTCGGCGGACGGCGCCCTAAACAGGTTGCGCTGGGGCACGAAAGGCTCGGAGCGCTGCAGCAGCTCGCCCGTGCGCCGGTCGTGCATGAAGATCCACCCGGTCTTACTGGCCTGAGCTACCACCTCGCGTATGGCACCGTCAATGAAGACGCTGGCCAGCACAGGCGGACTTGCCACATCGTAGCCCCAAACGTCGTGAGGCACCTGCTGGTAGGCCCAGGCCTCGCGGCCTGTCTTCAGATCGAGGGCGACGAGACTGACCGTGTCGCGATTGTCCCCGGGCCTGGACTCACCAGCCATCTGCGGCGCCGGATTGCCGGTGCCGATGTAGAGCAGACCCAGCTCGAGATCCACGGCCGGCGTGGTCCAGATCGAGCCACCACCGAGGCGCCAGGACTCGGCAAACTCCTCGGCTCGCACACGCTCCGCCTCACCGTCGCGATCCGCAAGCTCAGCCCCGTAGGCGGTTCGCTCGGCGTACTCTCCAGCCCAGTCGGGGCCCTGCACGCTGTACCATCGCCAGCGCTCTTGGCCCGTGTGGGCATCGTAGGCCACAAGAAAGCCACGCAAGCCGTTGAGGCCGCCCGCCAAGCCCACCACCGAGAGCGCCTCGCCCGCCTCGCGTTCGAGGTCTAAGTGAAGTCCGTAGCCGGCACCCGTGATACCTACGAGCACCGTGTCACCCACCACTTGCGGCGCCATGTTGGCGCTGTAGCCCGTGCCGCCCGTCACCTTAGCACCGCTGAAGGTACTGTCACCCATCAACGGCGTTATAGCCTCGCGAGCCTGGGCTTGCTGGCTGCGTGCCTCAGCATCCACGATCGGCGCCTGCCAAGCGAGCTCGCCTGTGCCCGCATCGAGGGCCACTAGCTGACCGTCTAGCGTCGCCATGTATACACGGCCATGGGCGACGCCGACGCCACGGTTGGCAGGACCGCAGCAGAACTCCTTCGTCGTCAACACGTGCTCGTAGCGCCAGCGTTGCGCGCCGCTCGCCGCATCGAGGGCGAGTACGTGATTGAAGGGCGTGGAGACGTACATGATGCCCTCGCGCACGATGGGCGTGGCCTGAAAGCTGCCACGCTTACCCGTATCCACACGCCAGGCGAGCTGCAAGTCCGCCACGTTGTCCGTGGTGAGTTGCTCAAGCTGGCTGTAGCGCCCGTTCGCTAAGTCGTTGCCGAAGACAGGCCAGTCCGCGTCGGCGGCGCCTGTAGCGCTCGCCACCGTCGCCAACGACAGCGCCGCGAACGCGCCCAGGCGCCTATTCCGATTCCCTGTCAGCCGGTTGTCCATATCCGTCGCTTTCCTCACGGCGAGGGCCAGAGCACTCGCAACTGTTCAACTAGTGGATTGCACCCGCGCTGCGGCAAGCTCGCGCTGGCGCTTACGCTCGGCGAATGACGCCCGCTGCGCTGGCGTGAGATCGTCGTAGCACGCCGGGCAGCTGATGCCCGCCTCGTAGTGTGGATGTTGGCGATCCTCGTCAGAAACGGGGCGACGGCAGGCATAGCACTGCGCGTAGCTGCCCGGCGCGAGGGCGCTATCCACGGCGACCCGCTCATCGAAGACGAAGCACTCGCCCCACCAGAGGGACTCGGCCTTCGCCACCTCGTCGAGGTACGCCAGGATGCCACCCTTGAGCTGACAGACCTCCTCGAAACCCGCGTGCAGCAGGAGTGCGCTGGCCTTCTCGCAGCGGATGCCACCCGTGCAGAACATCGCCACTCGCTTGTGCTCGGTGGGATCCAACTGCTGCGCGACGTAGTCGGGAAACTCGCGGAAGTTGCGCGTGCCGGGATCGGTGGCGCCCGCGAAGCTACCGATGCCAGTCTCGTAGAGATTGCGCGTATCCACCACCAACGTCTGCGGGTCGCGGATTAGGGCATTCCACTCGGCGGGCGGAACGTGCCTGCCCGTGCGCCTATCGGGTTCGATGCCGGGCACACCGAGGGTGACGATCTCCTGGCGGAGCTTCACCTTCATCTTACGAAAGGGTGAGTCCGGGGCCGTTGACCAGCGCGGCGTGAGGTTAGCCAGAGAAGCGCTCTCACCTAACCATACCAACAGGCTATGCAGAGCTTCCCGGCCACCCGCCAAGGTGGCGTTGATTCCCTCCGCGGCAAGCAGCACAGTGCCCGTGATCGCCAAGGCTTGGCACTGCGCCAACAAGGGCTCACGCAAGGCTTCGTACTCGGGCAGGGAGACAAAGCGGTAGAAGGTGGCGATATGCACAGCTGGGGCGCTCATGGGGCCTTGGCCAGCATGACGGCGCGCAGGGGCGCTGGGTGCCCCTCCACGGTACGCGACCGGTCCTCCGAGTCGAGGAAGTGCTCTAGGGAGCGGTATGGCATCCAGCGCGTAGTGCGCTGCTCTAGCGGCGTGGTGGGTGTCAGGTCGATCAGCTGCGGCTCGCGCAGACCCGCCTTGCGCAGCCAGCTCTCGAGGCTGGCCACACTCGGCAAAAACCAGACGTTGCGCATGCTCGCGTAGCGACCCTCCGGCACCAGCACCTCGTTCAACCCTCCGTCTATCACCAGCGTTTCCAACACCACTTCGCCACCGGGGGCGAGGACGCGGCGCAGCGCCTGTAGGTGATCCATCGGTGACCGTCGATGGTAGAGCACACCCATGGAAAATACCGAATCAAAGCAGCGCACTCCATCCTGCGGCAGCGCCTCCAACGGCAGGGGCAGCAGATGCAAGCGTGGCTCCTCGCCGAGGAAGTGTCGCAACACCCGATACTGCATCGCGTACAGGAGGTAGGGATCTAGGCCGAGTACGCAGGCGGGATCATCGGCGAGCATGCGCAGGGCGTAGTAGCCGTTGCCGCAGCCCACGTCGAGCACACGACGGCCCTTGAGGGGGGCGCAGGTCTCGCGCACGCGGTCCCACTTCAGATCGCAGCGCCACTCTGTGTCGAGGGAGACACCGCACAGACTGAAGGGCCCCTTGCGCCAGGGTATGAAGGCCTCCAGGCAGCGCTCGACTCGCTCCCGTGAACTGCTGTTTACGAGGTCCTCCTCGCGCCCGAGGCGAACGACCGGGCTGGCCACATCGACGATGCTGGGAGTCACGACCGGAAGCGACCCCAACGCCTCGCCCCAACGATCGAGGTCTCCGTGCACGCCGGGCGCGCAAGCGGCATCCGCCTGAGCCAACAGCGCTGGCAAGGCCGCCGCTAGCGGCGTACCCGCCGCGGCAGCCGCAAGGGCCTGCGCCTCATGTTCGGGACAAAACGGTGGCACCATAGGCAGCTTCTGGCCAACCGGGACCTTTCGGTCCCAGCCGCCGTCGAGGACTCGCGATGAAGAACGTGGGCGACATTATAGAAGCCGCCAACGCGGCCTGGACCTTTGGCGAAGGCGTGAGTGAGCGCTTCGACGAACACGTGGCGCGCTCGGTCCCCCTCTACTCCCAAAGCCACGCGTTGATCGCAGCCCTTTCCGACTACTTCCTCGGCGCCGGATCGCGCTGCTACGACCTCGGCTGCAGCACCGGAAGCCTCTGCGCCGCCCTGGCGGAGCGCAACATGGCCAAGCAGATCAAGGTCATCGGCATCGACAGCGAGGCTGGCATGATCGCGCGCGCCCGCGAACGCTGCGCGGACCGACCAGCGGTGGAGCTGATCGAGGCGGACCTGCTGGAGGTCACCCTAGAGCCCGCCGACCTGATCATCGCCTGCTACACCATGCAGTTCGTGCGCCCCCGTTGGCGCCAGGTGGTATTCGATCGTGTCTTCGAGGCGCTCAACTGGGGCGGTGCCTTCATTCTGTTTGAGAAGGTGCGGGCGCCCGACGCGCGCTTTCAGGACATCACGAGCGGCCTCTACGCCGACTACAAGCTGGAGCAGGGCTACAGCGGCGATGAGATCGTGGCCAAATCGCGCAGCCTCAAGGGTGTACTGGAACCCTTTTCGACGGCGGGCAACCTAGGCCTGTTGGAGCGGGCAGGGTTTATCGACGTCATGACCGTAATGAAGTACATCAGCTTCGAGGGCTTTCTGGCCATCAAGTAGCGGCGCGTAAGCACCCGTGGAGTTCCCTTGAGCCTGCCCCGCCTGATCCTTGCGATCACAACCTTGTGCATGGCACTTACCGCCGACCACGCCCTTGCCGATAGGGAAGCGATTGGGCAAAGCGTGGGCTGCAGCGCGGACGGCGTGTGGTTGCAAGTGCTCGGCTCCGGCGGCCCGGAGCTCTCTGCGGGGCGCGCCTCCTCCGGATATCTCCTGTGGCACGAGGGCGTGGCGCGAGTGCTGGTCGATGTGGGGGGCGGTGTCGCCTTACGGTTCAATCAGGCGGGCGCGCGCTTCGAGGATCTCGACCTCATCGCCCTGACGCACCTGCACATCGACCACAGCCTGGATCTGGCGGCACTCTTGAAGGCCTCTTACTTTGGCGTACGCAGGCGCGATCTGCCGGTGCTAGGCCCCACTGGTTCGCGCTTCACCGCGGATCTGCAGTCATTTGTCCGTCGCCTGTTGGCGAGTGACGGCGCGTGGCCCTATCTCGATGACTACCTAGACCCGCAGCGTGGCGATTACGCGATCACACCGCTAACCCTCGACGCTGAGAGCGATGCGCACTGGATGCATCGATTCGGCAGGACCCGCGACATCGCCGTCTCCGCAGTGGCCGTGCACCACGGGCCAATCCCCGCGATCGCCTATCGGGTCGACATCGGCGAGGCGACCGTGGTCTTCACGGGTGATACGACCAATCGCAACGACCGTATCCGCCTGCTCGCCGGTCAGGATACGGAGCTGCTGGTGGCTCATCATGCAATCACCGGTCGGAGCGGCCGCGGCGCCCGCGGCCTGCACATGCCGCCAGCGATGATCGGTCAGCTCGCCGCAGACACCGATCCGGACCTGCTCGTACTGTCCCATCGTATGCGTCGCACCTTGGGCCATGAGCTGCGCTCCCAGCAGAGCATCCGCCGCCGCTGGCGTGGCAACTTGGTGTTTGCCGAAGATCTCGACTGTTTCGCCGTGGTCCCTCGCGCGCGGCCCCCCGGTGCTCCCCTGCCGCACTCGTAAAGCGTGATCCACACCTCGTAACCTCACGCTGCGCACGCTTGCATTTCGGGTGAAAGCCCCTAGAATTTTGCGCTCCGCAGAAACCTTCGGGGTTTTTATGTTAGTCCGCTGACGGCACGCTGCCTCCTGACAAGAGGTGCGAAGGCGTGTCGATCCATACCGCCCTTTGTTCCTACGCAGGAGGTGCCTTGAATGGCGCAAAATTCCGTCGTTGCCTTCGCTGACCGCCCGGGATGGCCCAGCCACGACCAATCCCGCGACACCACCACCAGCGCCGATCACTTCGTTCAACGTGACGGCATCGAGTTCGCCGGCACGCACCTGATCGCCGACCTGTGGGGCGCCTCTCGCCTCGATGAGCTCGACCATATGGAGACCGCCCTGCGCGATGCCGTAGAAGCCGCCGGCGCCACTCTCCTCCACATCCACCTGCATCACTTCACGCCCAACGGGGGCATCTCCGGCGTGGCCGTGCTTGCCGAATCCCACATCAGCGTCCACACCTTGCCCGAGCGCGCCTTCGCCGCGTTCGACGTGTTCATGTGTGGTGACGCGAAGCCCTTAGCGGCGATCGACGTCCTAAAGCGCGCCTTCACCCCCTCGCGCACGCAGGTGGGTGAGCACATGCGCGGCATTGTGACGAAAGACGCCGAATGAAGCACTTTCGCGAGACTATGTACGACGCGCTCTCCCAGGACATGCGCATCGACAAGATGTACTTCGAAAGCGGCACCGGCCAGCAGCATTTGATGATCTTCCACAACGCGGTGCTCGGCCGGGTGATGACCCTCGATGGCATCGTGCAAACCACCGAAGCGGACGAGTTCATCTACCACGAGATGCTCACCCATGTGCCTGTGCTGGCGCACGGCAAGGCGCGCTCAGTGCTCATCGTCGGCGGCGGCGATGGCGGCATGCTGCGCGAGGTCTGCCACCACCGCGCCATCGAGCGCATCGTGCAGGTGGAGATCGACGAGAAGGTGATCGATATGGCCAAGCGGTGGTTGCCCAACCACTCCGCCGGCGCCTTCGACGACCCGCGCTTCAACCTGGAGATTGCTGATGGCCTCGAGTACGTGCGCACTGCGCAAGAGCAGTTCGACGTTATCATCTCCGATAGCACCGACCCGATCGGTCCGGGCGAAGCACTGTTCACCGAGGACTTCTACAGCGCCTGCAAGCGTTGCCTGAAGCCCGGCGGCGTGATGGTGACGCAAAATGGCGTTGCCTTCTTCCAGCTGGACGAGGTGCGCACCACGCACCAGCGGATGGCACCGGTCTTTGCCGACCACACCTTCTACAGTGCCGCCGTGCCTACCTACTACGGGGGCATCATGGCCTTCGGCTGGGCCTCGGACGATCCCAGTCTGCGCCGGGTCGATCGCGAGACCCTCACCGCGCGCCTGGCCGCTGCGGGCCTCGATACCCGCTACTACACGCCGGATATCCACCTAGGCAGCTTTGCCCTGCCGCGCTACGTGGAGAAGAGCCTGCGTGGCGACGACAGCTGAGCTTTCCGATCGCACGATCCTCACGGGCGATCGCCCCGCCGAGCGCGAGCGCCTCGAACGCCTGATCGAGGAACATGGCTCGCCCCTGTTGGTGTTCGATCCCAGTGTCCTGCAGCGCCAATACGAGACGTTGGTCGACGCCCTGCCGGGAGTCGATCTCTACTACGCGGTCAAAGCTCACCCGAACGCGCACATCGTGCGCACCCTCGATGAGCTAGGGGCGGGTTTCGACGTCGCATCCTCGGGAGAAATGGACTTGCTGCTGGAGCTGCGCATCTCCGGCAGGCGCACGATCCATACCCACCCGGTGAAGAAGGACCGTGAGATTCGCGACGCCCTACGCTTTGGGGCGACCACCTTCGTGGTCGACAACCTCGAGGAGCTGCGCAAGCTCGCACCCTACCGCAAGCGGGTCGGAGTCTTGCTCCGGGTGAGCTTCCGCGCACCTAGCGCGCGCATCGACCTATCACGAAAATTCGGCTGCACGCCCTACGAGGTGAGCAGCATCGTGCGCGCCGCGAGCGAGCTCGGCGTGCATATTCGCGGGCTCTCGTTTCACGTCGGCTCGCAGGTGCCCGATGCGGACAAGCACGTGGAAGCTATCTATGCCTGCGCGCAGCTCATGATCTCCCTCAATGAGCGGCTTTCCTCGCCCCTGGCCACGCTCGACATCGGGGGTGGTTTTCCGGCGGACTATCGCCTGGAAGGGCTCGATCTGCACGCCTTCTGCCGACCTATCCGCCGCGCCTTGCGCGCGCTGCCGAGCGACTGGCATCTGATGGCAGAGCCGGGGCGCTGCTTGATCGCCCCCGCCGTACGCAGCGTCACGACGATCACCGGACGCAGCTCACGCGCCGGTCATCGCTGGTACTTCGTAGACGACGGCGCCTATGGTTCCTACAGCGGGCAGGTGTTCGACCGCACCGTGTATCCCCTGCAGGTCTTCCGCGATGGCCCCACCGCACCGAGCATGATCGCCGGCCCGACCTGTGACAGCATCGACATGATTGCCGAAGACATTCCCTTACCGGCGCTGGAGGTCGGCGACTTGCTGATAGGACACCAGATGGGCGCATACACGGCAGCGACCAAAACGCGCTTCAACTCGCTGCCAGACGCTAGATTCGTCGTCGACAGGGTCGCCGTCGACCCTGATAAGGGCGCACTCGAGACTCCGAGCCGCGCTACGAGCGCCTAAGCGCGGCGGTTGCCACCCGGTCCGCGCGGCGTAACCTTCACCCGCGCCTTGCCTTTGCGGGCAGTCGGCTTAGGCCGCTTCTTCTTGCGCACGGTGCGCTTGGCTTCCAGGCTGGGAATAGCATCGGCGTTGGAAAAGTCTCCACCCCACCGATCGCGGTGCATCGCCTCGGCTTCCTCGCGCACCCGTGCATGGCGGTTGGTCAGCAGTAGCGAGGAAGGATCGCACCTGCGTGCGCGCAGGATGCCGAGATCCACGGCGGCATCAAACAGGCTCGGGTACCAGCGCTCCCAGCCTGGCATCGCCTTATCGACCTGATCCTTCAAACTCACGCCAACGCTCTCCACGTTGCTGTTTTGGGGCGCCCGCGAGCGCGCCGATGACATCAGGGAGCAGGTGGCCACATGGCGGCCATCGCACCTGCCGTTAGCAGCGAGAACACGGTCGCGTCGAGCAGACCGCGCAGTACGTTGCTCCAGGGCTTACCGTACCAGATTGCTTCCGGGATAAGCGCGGACCCGTGCGCCAACAGCGCCATCACGGCGACCGGCGGAAACACCGAGTGGTAGGAAGCCCCCAGGGGAACAAAGGTCTGTGTCGCCCATGCGATTGCTGCACACACGATAACGTAGTGGGCAAGCGTCAGCAGCAGGTGACGACGGATCGATGGCACGCGGTTCGGCAAGACCGTCAAGAAGGCGACGGGACCCCCGACGAAGCGTTCGCGACCTTCCGGTGTAGTCGCATCTTCCCAGCGATCCAGGTGAGGCAGTAAGTACTGGCCACGCTTTAGGGACTGGCGCCGCAGAGCCTCGGCGAAGGCGGCCTCATCGTTCACCGGTCGATACTCGCCGATATGGTGCGGCAGGGCCATCCACGAGGCAGCACTCGCCAGCCACACGAAGCCCGCGGCCAACATCACGGGAAGGGCGAAGGTAAGCGCGAAATCCATTAGCGCCTCCAGCATAGCGCTTAGGGCTGCAGGCGCCTCAAGGACGCGCGTGCGCGCGCTGCGCAGAGACGCTCGAGAACGCGAGCCACGCGATCGCTAGCGAGCCAGTCCTCCCAATCCGCCGTCAGCTTACGGGACCAGTTACGGTACTCCAGACACGTCCCTGGCACGTTCACTGGATCGCGGATCTCCAGCAGATCCTCCGGCGCGATCGTGAGTAGAGCGGCGTGGCTTCGGCCTAGGAATTCCACTAATGCACTGAGCAGAGCGTAGTCGATCGGCGCCCCGGAAGAGGCGACGGACCAGCCCTGAGGCAATAGCCCTTCCGTCTCGAGTGCGCGGAGCATGCGCTCACGATCGAGCTGACGCTCTCGGTAGCTTTCCTCCCGGATTTGTCCGTCCGGGAAAAGGCGCAGCTCATCGCGTAGATGCAAATCATGCTCTTCCCACCACCCCCACAAGGTGGGCAGGTCGTGAGTTGTGGGCGTGGCGAGGGCTTGATCGCGGTAGGCTCCCGGCAGCAAGAACTCCTGGTCGTTTGACTTCTCGAAGTACAGCACGCGGTAGGAGTACACCCCTGCGCTTTGGAGCGGGCCACGAATCTCGTCGGGTACCGTGCCGAGATCCTCGCCGATCACCATGCACTCGTTGCGCCGGCTTTCCAGCGCCAGGATGCCAAGCATGTCCTCCATGGGGTAGCGCACGTAGGCGCCCTCAAGCGCAGATTCTCCCGTCGGCACCCACCAAAGGCGCATCATGGACATCACGTGATCGATGCGCAGGGCACCGCAGTGGCGCATGTTCGCGCGAATCAAGGTAGTGAAGTCGCGGTACGCGCGCTCGGCGAGGCGAAGGGGATGGATCGGCGGCGCGCCCCAGTTCTGGCCCTGGAGGGCGAGCCGATCCGGCGGCGCCCCAACGCTCGCATCGAAACAGTACAAGGCCTGCTCACCCCATGCCTCGGCGCCGCCAGGGTCTGCCCCAACGGCCAGATCGCGGTACAAACCGACGTTCATCCCGGCGCTCAAGACGGACTGCTGAGCGAGGCCAAGCTGCTCATCGGCCAACCACTGCAGGTACTCGAAGAACCTCACGCGCGAGCTTCGCGCAGCGGCAAACTCAGCCACCGCTGGCGACTTTGGCTCGTGAAAGGACTCGGGCCACTGCTGCCAGCCGACGCTCTGGGGATCCTGATCCTGGAAGTGCTCCGCCAGCGCGTCGTAGAGCACTTGATGCACCAACGGCTCGCCCATCTCCGCAACGAAGTTCTGCATCGCCAGCGCACGCCCACTGCCACGCTGGATATGCGTGGTATTGAAGTAAGCAAACATGCGCTCGAGGACATCGAGCTTTAACCTAGCCACGCGCTCGTAGTCCACGTGGGTCGCCTCGCGAACACGTTCCAGCTGGTCCTTGAAGCCATCACTAGCCGCAAGCTGCTGCGCTTGCTCGCACTGGTCGAACTCGGGCACGGCCGGGATATCGATGTACAAGGCGTTGAGCATGGCCCGGCTCGACGGACTGTATGGGCTGGCGTGCTGCGGGCGGTGTGGGTACAGCGAATGCAGGGGGTTGAGACCGATGTAGTCAGCTCCGGCATCGCGCAGGGCTGGCGCCATGCGACGCAGATCCCCCAGGTCACCTATGCCCCAGTTCTCCCTGGAGCGCAGGGTGTAGAGCTGCAACCCCAAACCGAAGGTGTGTTCGTCGCGGGTAACCTCCTCGGGCCCATAACCGGTTTCTGGGGCGATGATCAGGCGCGAGGAAACGTCGAGCTCGCCGTCCTCAGAGCGCAGGCGAAAGTCGTGGTAGCCGGGGGCGAGATCGAGGGGCAGCTGCAGAAGGTACTGACGATGCTCGACCCCATCCACCTCGCGCACGGCCTTCGGACTGCGCTCACTGAAGGACACGACCCCTTCGCGATACTCGCCGTTTTCGAGGGCGATGCCCCAGGTAATAGGTGCTTGGCAGTGCTTGACGGACAGGCGCACAGGGACGAGGGGGCGCGCGTGCTCGCGGAGCACGATTGCCGGACGCAGGGCATCCCGCCAAGGCTGTAAGGCAAGCCGGTCGAGCTCGGCGTCGATCGCCTGCTCGTCATCGACGTTCACGCCCATAGCGCGCAACAGGGCGGCTTTCGTATCCGCAGACACGATGCAATGACGGCCCTGGTAATCGAAGTAATCGGGCTGGATGCCACAGGCTTCGGCCAGCCTGTCGAGACTGCTCACGGGGGCCGCTTAGCTCCGCTCAGATCTTCCGCGTCAACGGTAAATGCAACGGGAGCGGCCGCCTCTTGTCGCCAGATGACGCCGTGTTATGTAGCACCGCCCACAGACGCGCCCGACCGGCCGTTCCCCAAGGCGAAGAGTATTGCACGGCCTCGCCTTGCGGCCTAGGAACCGAGCCCGCTTCGCAGCTTCTTTCGCAGCGCCGCAGTCGCCTGATAGCCCTAGTGCCTGCCCAGTACCTAGGCGGACTCGTCGAGCAGCCCGCGCAGCGCTCGCTCCACCTGCCGCGCCTGGTCAGTGCCCGCGTGCGTCTCGCCGATAAAGCGGTAGCGAATGCGCCCCCGCTTGTCGATCAGGTAGTAGGTCGGCCAATAGCGATTGCCAACGGCGCGCCAATAGGAGAAGTCGTTGTCGATCATGATCGGATGGCGCAGCTTGAACTCCTGCGCCTTAGCCGCCACGGCGCTGCGCTCCCGTTCGCGCTCGAACTCCGGCGCATGCACACCGATCACCTGCAAGCCCTGCTGCCCAAACTTCGCCTCCAGCCCGTTCAGCCAGGGGAAGGAGCGGTAGCAGTTCCAGCACTCGAAGGCCCAAAAATCCACCAGCAATACGCTGCCCCGCAGTGATTCCAGGGTCAGGGGATCGCTGTTCAGCCAATCCTGAGCTGCCGTGTGAGTGAAGGCGGGCGCAGGCGTCGGTGTGATTGTGCCGCGCTGGTGGGGCGCGCCTATGGCCAAGCCAACGGCGAGGCTCACCAGCAAGAACATCGCAAAGGCCCACGCCCCTAGGCGCCGGGACGCGACAGGCCGACTGACAACCATTCGGAGCTCTCCTGCAGGCGGCGTCTAGGGGGCCTTATGCTGCCTCGCAAATGACACACAAGTATCACAGGCGCCGTAGGCTCCACGGTGGCCGCCGGGCGTCACCCAGCGCGGGACTGGTACGTCAAGCGGCCGCCGACCGAGGCGCAGCCGTCCGTATCGTCGGCGCAGCCCCTCCTTGAGCTGTTTCCCACCTATGCGCTGCATTCGGTGTAGGCGTTGGGCGGCTCGCTGGGATCAGCCGGTGCGGGCACGAGCGGTGAGTGATAGTCACCAGCTAGAGGTTGAAGGCGCCCTTAGTGCCGACGACGAGCATCTCGAGTGCCAGGGCCGAGAGCAGGACGCCGAGAATTCGCGTCAGTGCGCCCACTACGCTATCCCCTAGGGCTTTCAGCAGAGGAATGGCCAGAAGGAAGATCGCGAGCGCTAGAATCATGTTCGCCAGCACGGCGGACAACACCACCGCGTGGGGAATCAAGCCCGGGTGCTCGGTCATGAAGACCATCACCGAGACGATCACCCCTGGACCGGCCAACATGGGAATGCCAAGGGGAAACACGGAGACGTCCGGCGCCGGATCGGAGGCTTCCTGGGCGTTCTCCTGCACGTCATGGGCACGCTCCTCACGGCGCTCCGTGCGCTTCTCGAACACCATCTCCAGAGCGATCAGAAACAGCAGGGCACCGCCTGCCATGCGAAAGGAATGGATGGATATGCCCATATGGTCGAGCAGCCAACGACCACCGAGGGCGAAGGCGAAGATCACGATGGAGGCCACCAGCACCGCCTGCACTGCCGTGCGGCGGCGGTAGGCCGCATCGCCGGCGGCAGTCAGCGTGACGAACACGGGCGACATACCGATCGCGTCGATCAGCAGGAAGAACGTGACGAAGGCACTAACGAAGAGGTCGATGGGCGATTCCATGGGCGCTGTATCGGCGGGGATGGAAAAAAATAAGGCGGGAGCCGAAGCTCCCGCCCTATCGGTTAGGCACTTACCCCCGCCGTGGCGGGGCTAACCTGCCTTAGAACGTCTGCGAAGCGACGTTCGAGGTCTCACAGGCACTCAGATCCACGGCCTGAGCCAGGATCGTGCGACCAGCAGCCTGGCCGGGAATGTTGCGAGTGATGGTGGCGTTACCAGCACCGTCTGCACGGGCGAAGCCGATCAGGCGAGCGTTGGTCAGATCCACCGTCGTGGTGCAGTTACCGAGGCTGATTGCAGAAGAACCTGCGGAAGAGCCGATGTAGAGAACTACGCCACTGTTGGCAGAGCCGTTGCTGGTGTTGAAGTCGTTGGCAACGCCAGCGATGCCAGGATCAGCCGGAGCCAGGGTGAAGTCGGTGGGCTGTACGCCGGTGCAGCTCGGGAAGTTCCAAGCACACACGCGGGTGTTCCACTCGAAGCTACCGGTCTCGGCCACGTACTCCTGGAACGTCCAGAAGGTGCAACCGTCGGAAGGATCGAGGCTCGTGGAGGAGTAGTCACCCCAGCGGCCGCCGCCACCAGTCTGCGCACCGGTACCGGCCACACACTCGACCTCCTGCTGCACGGTACCAGCCGGATCAGTGGTCTCACGACCGGTCACATAGACGCTCGTGAAGTCACCGTTGCCGCCACGGGTGTAGGCCAGACCGAGGTTACCCACAGTATCCAGCGCCACGGAACCCATCCAACGCTCGAAGCCATCGTTCGGCGCCTGGGTGCCGGTGTCGATGAGCGAGATGTTGTTGTAGTCGTCAACGTCGAGGATAGCCCAACGCATGCCGCCGCGGTCACCGCCAGCGTCAACAGTGTGCGCCAGCGCGAGCTGGTGCTGACCGTCGATCACAGCGTGGTTGGCGCGGTACATGGTGAAGAAGGCCAGCGTGTCGAGGTTGTCGCCACCGGGCTGAGGCACGTCGCCGAGGTTATCGTCAAAGGCTGGCACGGAGACCGTCGGCAGCGTGGTGAAGGTACCTGCGCCCGGGAAGTTCTCGCAGAACTCGAAGAAGCGGTAGGTGGCAGGCGCTTCGGCCACGGAGAACAGCGGGCAAGCACCGCCCGGAGCGTTGGACAGAGCCTGCACGGAGCCCGGCTGTGCACCGTCGTAGGTGAAGAAGCCGCCCGGCATCACAGTGGTCGTAAAGCCAGCAGCGGCACCTGCGAGCATGGCGTCACGGTCGAACAGCACGGCAGTGATGTCACGCGCCGCGAAGGGGTTGCCCTGCGGGGTGAAGTTACGACCGGTGTACGTGTAGGCGCTCTGGGTACCGTCTTCGCTGGCCCAAACACCAACCTTCGGGTAGTCGTTGAACGCGTTCGGCTCGACGACGAACTCGTAGAGCGTGTAAGGACCTGCGGGATCTTCACCGTCGGAGATAGCGAAGCACTGCACGCCCTGGAACGGAGCGAACTGGTTGAACACCCAACGACCAACATCTTCGTCGTAGATGATGATGGGGTCGCCGTTGTTGTTAGCCTCACAGGGACCGCCGAAGCCAGCCCAGAAGCTGTTACCGGCAAAGGGACCGCCAACGATGTTGCCTGCCTTGTCGTAGTACGACCAGGTCAGGTTGATGTAGCTCACCGCGAAGTCGCGACCCACATCCCCGTTGGTGTCAGGCGGCTGAATGCGGAAGCCGAACAGCGCGCTGTTGTCGTCGCTGGACGGGCCGTCGAAGCTCAGGCTCAGGGCCGGAGCGAGGACAGGGTTGTGCGCGGGATCGACCAGCGCGTCCTGCACCAGGTCGGTCAGCTGGCGAGAGAACGTGGTCTTACCGAGCTGGTTGGGAACAGAAGCGGGCGCGCCGCCGCTGCGCTGCGGGCCCTGGAGGGCCTGCAAGTCCTGAATCTTCAACGCACCGGTGTGAGCGTGTCGCGAGGACATTCTCAGATCGCCGGTAACGGGTTCTGCCGCAAACGCAGCGCTGGTGCTGAGCGCGAGTGCTGCGATGCCCGCAGAGGCTGCAATGCCGTAGCGGTTCATGTGTTGACCCCCTGGTCGTAATGAATTTGCCAACAGGCAGGCGTGCGTTTTGCGTGTTGTTGCCTGCTGCTGGGAGTCCGGACTATACGGCGCACCGGTCGCAAAAACCAACCCGAGGACTTATGCCAAGGCAGCGCTGCCAAAACACCGTCTGTCAGCGGCATTTCCCCCTGCGACAATAAGTCGCAGACGTGTTTCTGCGGCGCGACAATAAACGGCCTGAGAGCGCGCGCAGCCACCCATTTATGTGATGTTTCGATGGCATCAAACGCAGCCTGCAATAGCTATGGAAATCCATAGCTTAGACTAAGTGCTCGATATCGCAACGGTTTCCGCGGAAATTCGTGGCAGCGTGTCGCACCGCAATGGTTTCTGTTGAAACCACGGCGCTTCGACAACTTCCGCAGCGCTGGACAATCGGCGGGAGGAAGCAACTGTCGGGGATTACCGTCGCTGGGGGAGGATGGACTTCAAGGCGCGTGCGGCGCGCGGCTGTACATGAGGGCATTGAGCGACCAGGATGGCGCGCGCTGCGGTGCGCCATCCTGGACTGTAAGGGGCGCTCAGCGGGCGTCCTCGTCGTCGATAACGCCAAGCTCACCCAGCACGTATTGCTCGAGGAGCCGGCGCGTATCCGCGTGGACGCCCTCCTCGAACATCGCCGCCTCAAGCTGCTGCTGCACCGCCACCAAGGTTGCCGGCTGATCCATCGCGTGAGCGACGCCCAAGGCCTCGCGGACCACGCTCGGAGAGTTTGCCCCGAGCATCGGTAACACCACGGACAGGTCCCTCGCATCATTCGCCGTTGCCAGGCCCTTCAGGGCGGTCACGACCAACAGGGCCTGGGCGCTGACCAAATCCAACTGCGGCCCAGCGCGCAGCAGCACCTTGCGGTGTTCTTCATGCAGCCAAGGGGCAGCGGGGCCGCCGGGGAACTTCGCCGCCGCATCGAGCAGGAACTGGCGCAGCTGAAGGGGCAGGTCGTGCCGGGCCAGCGCGGCCTTGATGACTTCGATGTCCTGCGCCTCGAAGACGGGACCGAGCTCGTTGCGCACGTACAGCTCTTCGATGGCGAAGGCTTGGTTGCGCGGGCCGCCTTCGGAAATCAAGGTCAGCACGGCGTCCAAACGCTCGCGATCGGACGGCTGCCTATCGCCTCTCGCACGGCTAAATAGAAAGCGCAGAGCCGGCGTGTCCGGGAACACGGTGGCGATGCGTCCACCCCGTAGGCGCAGCACCCGCGGCCCCTCAGGATCCAGAAACTTCGCGTCGCGAAACTGATCGTTGGAGCCCACCCGGGTGAACGCTACGAGGTAGCGTTGGCCGATCACCAGGTCACCGAAGGCTCCTTCCTCGGCGCGAACGGAAAACTCCGCCTCCTCTGCCGTTCCGCTCAGCAGGCTATCAACCCGCAGCTTCATATGCGTGAGGTTGGGCTTGTCCAGGACCGTCGCGGCGACCACGTTGTTGGTGCCGCGCGTGAGTTCCACGGAGGGCGGATCCACCGGCCGTGCCGCCTGCACTGCCACCAGCGGGAGCAGCGCGAGGATGGTCCCCAAGGCACCGAACCAACGGTTGGCTCGGGGGGGATGCACGCTCTGGAATTCTTGCTTGTTCATTCTCTCGTTGCCTCGAGCTAGCTGGACTTAAGGTCCGCAGGGTTGGCCGCTTGCGGGCAGTTCGGGGCCCGGATGGTATCACCCCAGGAAGGCTGATACGGCGTACCGACCGCCAGTGTCGAGGCTCGCGGTTTGAACGACTCTGGGCAGAGTCGTTCGCCTTAGACTAGGCGAAGAAATCGAGCTCCGTACCCACGCCCTGCGCCACAGCCCGCTCGTAGGCCAAGGCCGCCACAGCTACATCCTGGATGGCGAGGCCTGTGGAATCGAACACCGTGAGGTCCTCCTCGTTCAGCCGGCCCGCCGCATCGCCGGCGAGCACCGCGCCGAGGGTGCCGGCGAGGTCACTGAGCGCCAGCTCTTCCCTCGCCAAAGGTACATTGACCTCACCGCTGCCCTGGGCTTGCACCAGATCGTCGACGATGACCAGGGCCTCGCGCAGGATCTCGGTCTGCAACTCCTGCTTGCCGTGAGCGTCTGCGCCCATCGCGTTGATATGGGCGCCCGGCTGCAACCACTCGCGCCGCACCAACGGTTCGCGCGATGGGGTCGCGGTGCAGACGATATCGCAGGCCGCGGCTGCTTCCAGGGAGACGGCTTGCGCGCCGACCGAAGTTGCGAACACCTGCGCCTTCTCCTCGTCGCGGTCGGCAACCAAGATCCGAGTGGGGGCGCGTGCTGCCAACACGGCACTCAGGAGGTAGGGCGCCTGGGCTCCACAGCCGATGATGCCGACCGTGCGTGCATCACCGCGGGCCAGCACACGCGTGGCCAAGCCCGCGGACGCGCCGGTGCGCAGCGCCGTGATCAGCGTGGCATCCATCATCGCCAGAAGGTCGCCGTTCGCCGGGTCGCTCAGCAGGTAAACACCGCGGACCGTCGGCAAGTGGAAGCGAAGCGGATTGTTAGGATGCGAATTGATCCACTTCACGCCCGCTCGCTCCCCCACCAGGGCCGGCATCGCGCGCAGATCGCCCATGTGATTGGTAAACTCAAGGTACACCTTCGGCGGCATCTGCGTCTCGCCGCGCGCGTGGGCGACCAGTGCTGCCTCCACCGCCTCCATAACCGCAGGCATGTCGATCAGCTGGGCTACCTGGGATTTGGTCAGAAGGCGCGTGCCCTGGCCGGCAGAACCCACCACCATCGTTAAACCGCCACCGGCGCGCTGATGGGCGGGTAGCTTTGATAGTCCTGCATGTCGAAGTCCTCGTAGGCGTAATCGAAGATCGAAGGTGGATGGCGCTTTAGCACCAGCGTTGGGGGCGCCAGCGGTTGACGTTCAAGCTGCGTACGCACCTGGTCGAGATGATTGAGGTAGAGGTGGCAATCGCCCCCGGTCCACACGAAGTCACCTACCTGGAGATCGCACTGCTGGGCCAGCATGTGGGTAAGCAAGGCGTAGGAGGCGATATTGAAGGGCACGCCGAGAAACAAATCGCAGCTACGCTGGTACAGCTGGCATGAAAGGCGCCCTTGCGCCACGTAGAACTGGAAGAGGGCATGGCAGGGCATCAGCGCCATGTGCTCGAGCTCCCCCACATTCCAGGCGCTGACGATTATCCGACGCGAATCTGGGCTCTCGCGCAGCTGTTGAACGACTCGCGCGATTTGATCGACCTCGCCACCAGCTGCGGTGGGCCAGCTGCGCCACTGGCGCCCGTAGACCGGGCCGAGCTCACCCTGCTCATCCGCCCACTCATCCCAGATGCTGACCCCGTTCTCGCGCAGGTAGGCGATGTTGGTGTCGCCCTTGAGAAACCAGAGCAGCTCGTGGACGATCGATCGCAGGTGCACGCGCTTGGTGGTGACCAGCGGGAAGCCCTCGCCGAGATCGAAGCGCATCTGATGAGCGAACACGCTGAGCGTGCCCGTGCCCGTGCGATCCTCCTTACGCACACCGTTCTCCAGGACGTGACGCAGCAGATCTAGGTAAGCACGCATACGCTCACCGCCCCCCCTACGCGGCCGCCGACGCAGCACCACGGTGCGCCCGCATAAACAACCATAGGCCAATAACAAGCATAGGCAGGCTTAACACCTGGCCCATGGTAAGCCAACCGAAGGCCAGGTACCCATCATCGCCAAGGTGCGCATCAGGCGTGCGCACGAACTCGACGAGAATTCGGAAAACGGCGTAGCCTGCCAGCATCACGCCGCTGATGGCACCCGTGGCACGGGGGCGCGCTGAGTAGACCCACACGATGATGAAGAGCAGCACACCCTCGAGTGCTGCCTCGTAGAGCTGAGAGGGGTGCAGGACCTTGCCGTCCACCTCAAAGCCCCAGGGCACGGTGGTCTGACCGCCCCACAGCTCGCCGTTGATGAAGTTTCCGATACGGCCGAAGAACAAACCGGGTGGCACGGCGGGGACCATGAAGTCGGTGACTTCCAGAAAGCCCTTGCCCGCTCGGCGCGCGAACAGGGCCATGGCCACGGCCACGCCGGAGATACCGCCGTGGAAAGACATGCCTCCGTCCCAGATTCGCAACAGGTAGAGGGGGTCCTGGAGCAAGGCCTCCGTGCCGTAGAACAGCACGTAGCCCAGGCGGCCGCCGAGGAGCACGCCGAGCATGCCGTAGAAGATGATCTCCTCGACATGTTGGACGGTCCAACACCCGTCGCTGCGCAGGGCGCGGTGGCGCAGGAGGAGCCAGCAGGCCAGAAAGCCGAGGATGTAGGTCAGGCCGTACCAACGTACCTTGATCGGCCCGAGGGCGATGGCGACGGGGTCGAATTCCGGGTACTTGATCATGACGCGCGATTGTAGCGCGTGAACTCCCGTTCGCCGCGAGGCATCACGGGTTTTTTCGGGCGCCCACGCGACAGTAGAGAGCCTTCAGATAGCGACTTTGCTCGATCGACGGGTGAACGGGGTGATCCGGCGCTTGCTCGCCACGCATCAATATCTGCAAGTCGCGACGCTGGTGCCTGGCACAGCCAGCCACCACCCCGAGCAGGGACTCCTCGCTCAGATGGTGGGAGCAAGAGCAGCTCACCAGCAGGCCGTCGTCCGCGACCAACCGCATGGCGAGCTCGTTCAGCTGCCAGTAGGCCTTGGTGCCGGCCTCGATGTCCTTGCGTCTCGGGATCAACGCCGGAGGGTCGAGGACGAGCACGTCGAAGCGTTGTCCCTGCGCAGCGAGGGCCTTGAGCACCGCTGCCGCATCCCCCTGATGGGTCTTGACCTCGACACCGTTGAGCGCCGCATTGTGCGCCACGGCATCGAGAGCCGGTGAAGAGCTGTCGACGCACACGACAGGGCCGGCGCCCGCAAGCGCGGCGCGAATGCCCCAAGCGCCGACATAGCTAAACACGTCGAGCATGCGGTGACCCTCGCGCAGCATCGGCAGCAAGCGCTCGCGGTTGGCACGCTGATCGTAGTACCAGCCCGTTTTCTGGCCACCCGCGCCAGGTAGCTCAAAGCGCGCATCGCCCTCCTTCACCGTGAGCTTCGCCGGCGGTTCACCAAAGCCCATACGGGACTCGCGCGCGAGCCCTTCCAGGTCGCGAACAGCCGTGTCGTTCGCCCAGCGAAGGGCCCTCACCCCGGGCGCGTGCTCGCGCAACAGCTCACCGAGCGCATCTTGCCACCGCGCCATGCCCGCCGTGGTGATCTGGCCGACGAGGAGCTCGTCGAAGCGGTCGACCACCAGACCGGGCAGCAGATCACCCTCGCCGTGGATCAGGCGACACCAGCGTGCTTGGCCTAGCCAGCCCTCGCGCAGAGCCACGGCCTGGCGCAATCGCGCGCTGAGCAGCGCCTCATCGGGCAGCACATCTGGCTCCCGGCTGAGAATGCGGGCGGCGATAAGCGAGCGCGGGTTGACGTAGCCGTGACCCAGGAAGCGTCCGCTCGACCCCACCACGGTGACGGCGTCACCCGGCGCGAAGTCCTTTAGGGGCGTAGCGCGCGTGTCCACCTCGTTGCTGAACACCCATAGGTGGCCTCCGCGCAAGCGACGCTCCTCCCGCTTGCGCAGGGTGAGACGCGGGTAGGGCGTGTTCAGAACGGGCGGCGCGGTGTCTCGACGTTGGTTGCTCATGGGTGTTCTGCGGAATCGCTCGGTGATTTACGTGATCACATCACCATACGCGGATATCCTCCAACGATCACAGCAGGCTCCGGCGCTCGTACCAACAAGGCTGCGACTTCACCCAAGCAGATCATTTACTAAAGCTCCTTTGCCTTTCGCACAAGCGTCGGTGACCTGGATGGCATCTAGGCTTGCGCGGACAGCGCGATTCAAGGTCTTGAGGCCGACACTGTGCGCTGCTCGCAGCGGAAGGTGCTTCGGCCGCCTAGTGGGCCGCTTGGTAAATGAGGTGACACTCAGGAGTAGCACGGGCGCCAGGGCAAGGCGGTCGAAGCCATGTGCGCAAGGGCCCGCATGACGGCGCCCACGCACCGGTACGTGGTCGCTGCAAGCAGCGGACCGGCGCGTAGGCGTTCGGAGCGCACACCCCTTGCAGGCAGCCGCGCTTATCTGCAATATGTTGCGCAATTTATTGCGCAAATTTCTCCCAAGATGCAAAGCCACCCGTTCTTTCTGGAGCTACCCACCGGCGAGGCGTTTGTCGGAGCGCGGGCTCAACGTCTGGCCGACTTGATCGCTCAGCAGGGTGATGAGTTCCTGCAGGCGGCCGGAATCACCATCCCTGTTCGCTCCGTATCGACGCTGCTCTACCTCCATCAAGAAGGGCCGTCCTCACTGGTAGAGATCGCCAGGGCGCTCAACGAGCCGCACCAGCTCACTGCGCAGCGAACCTCACGGCTGAGTTCACTCTCCATGCTCAGCAGCCGCGCCGACACTAAGGACAGAAGGCGACGCATGTTCTCCTTGACACCCAAGGGAAAGCGCGAGGCAACCAAGGTCCAGGCCCGTTGTAAGGAGGCGTTGGTGGTATTCGATAACCTCAACAGCGAACTGAACGTGAACGTGGCGCGTCTGCTCGATGCTGCCTACGACGCGCTTCTCACACGATCCATGCTCGCACGATCCACCGACCACACCTGAGATCGATGTGACTCATCATCCGCAACATCCGCCCATCGGCGATCCCGCCGCGCCTTCGCCTCGAACGCCGCGGCACGTGCGCCGCCTAGTAGGTGTAGTTGGTATTCTCCTCGGGCCACCGCTCGCGGTCGCGGTGTTCGCGATGGCCAGCCTCGCGGCCGCGCTGCTCATTGATACGCCAGCGGTGCTTATTTCGATGGGCGTTCTCGCCAGTCTGGCCTTCACCTACCTTGGCGCTCGCCTCACCTTGTGGATGTGCGGCGTCGCTCGCCATCGCACGGCAGCAATCGCCATCAGCGGGGTCGGTACCGCGCTATTGCTCACGGCATTTTGGGCGACCTTCCTGCGGCCGCTGATCCCAGAGGACGAGCAGTTCGCCATCGCCCTACCCCAGGACGTCGAGGTGTGGCGCCTGGCAAGCGGATCCCACGTGGCAGTCAAGAAGGTCGATGGACGAGGTGATCAGCGGGTACCTCCCATCGTGTTTCTCCATGGCGGACCCGGTGGGTATAGCATATCGCTCCAAGCGACGGTCGAGGCCATCGGGCAGCTCAGCGAAGACGGCCACGACGTCTACCTCTACGACCAAGTGGGCGGTGGCCTCTCTGCGAGACTCGAGGATGCGCGCGACTACACCATCGAACGCCACCTAATGGATCTAAATGCTGTCTTCAAACGGATCGGGACAGCAAAGATGATCCTAATCGGCTCGTCCTGGGGGGCTTCCTTGGGGGCGAGCTACATGGCGCGGCATCCAGAGCATGTCGCCGCAGCCGTGTTCTCCGGCCCCGGCCCGATGTACCACCCCAGCTGGGCACCTGGGGAGGAGGGCGGACTCGAGGAACGGCTAACGACCGACCAAGCTGAACAGTTCACCCATATGGTGAAGACGCCCCGCCTACTAGCAGCCCTCGCACTGGCCGAGATTAGCCCGAAAGCGGCGACCCGCTTTGCGAGTGAGTGGGAGCTCGGGTCGCTCTTCGATAGGGTCGCCAACGCGTTCTACCTGCCGCTCGCGGTATGTGACCTGCGCGGCACAGAGATCTCGTCCTCCGGCTACGGCTTCTGGTCCAATCGCATGACCGGCCGGTCACTAGGCTTACCCAGGCAGGATCCTCGGCCAGCGCTGCGCTCGAACCCTACCCCGGTGCTCATTCTCCGTGGCGAATGTGACTACAAGCACGAAGCGGTGGCGCAGGAGTACGCGAGCGTTCTTCCGAATGCGCAGTTCGAACGCTTCGACGATGCAGGGCACATGCTGTACTGGGAACGGCCGCAAGCCTACCTGCAACGAGTGCGCCGCTTCCTGCGCCGAACGGCGGGTGACCCCTGAAACGCGACCACTCGAAGCGCTACGCAAAGCGGTATAGTCGCGGCCAGACGCACGCGCCCCGGAGCCCTAATGAGCCGCACCCCCCGCAACCGCCTCGCCGATGAGTCCAGCCCCTACCTGCGCCAGCACGCGGACAACCCCGTGCACTGGCAGCCGTGGGACAGGGAAACTCTGGAGCTTGCCCGGGAGACGGGCAAGCCGATCCTGCTCTCGATCGGCTACTCGGCCTGCCACTGGTGCCACGTCATGGCCCACGAGTGCTTTGAAGACGCACAGATCGCCGAACAGATGAACGCCCTGTTCGTAAACATCAAGGTGGATCGGGAGGAACGGCCGGACCTCGACCAGATCTACCAAAAGGCGCACCTACTCATCCAGCAGCACCCGGGCGGTTGGCCGCTCACGATGTTCCTGACGCCCCAGCGGCAGATTCCCTTTTTCGGCGGCACCTACTTTCCACCACGCCCTCGCCAGGGCCTCCCTGGCTTCTCGGACGTGCTCGAACGGGTAGCCACATTCCATGCCGAACGGGCCGATGAGGTGGAACGCGAAGGTGCCTCAATCGTCGCAGCCCTCGCCCAGCTGGATGCTAGTACCGCTGCAGACGAACGGCCTGAGCACCTGTCGATCTCCCCGCTGCGTGCTGGCCTCGACGCCATCCGTTCCAACTTCGACGGCGAGCATGGCGGCTTCGGCCGCGCGCCGAAATTCCCCCACACGCACATGCTGACGCTGCTCTTCGATCAGTGGGTGGCGGACCGGCGCCGCGGCAAGGAGGATCCCGAACTGCGCTATCAGGTGCTCTATACGATGGAGCGCATGGGTCTCGGGGGCCTTTACGATCACCTCGCCGGCGGCTTCTTCCGCTACGCGACGGACGACACCTGGACCATCCCCCACTTCGAGAAGATGCTCTACGACAACGCGGGCCTACTCGGGCTCTACTCCCGCGCCGCCCGTGCCGCCGACGACGAACGCTTCGACTACATGGCTCGGGAGACGGGCGCCTTCATCATCGACCAGCTCCAGGGCGAGCACGGCGGCTACTACAGCGCCCTAGACGCGGACACGGAAGGTGACGAGGGTGCCTACTACCTCTGGGAGGCTACAGAGGTCAAGGGCATAATCAGCGGAGACAGCACCTGGCAGGTGCTCGCCAGGACCTATGGGTTGGATCGCTCACCTAATTTCACAGATAAGTGGCACCTGACCATGGTCGCCCACCCGCAAGATATCGCTGAGTCCCTCGCCATCGGAGCTGACGACGTGGCGCGCCACCTGGCCTTGGGGCGCTCGACCTTGCTGAGTGCCCGGGGCGAGCGACCGAGTCCTGGTCTCGACGACAAGGTACTCACCGCCTGGAACGGACTGACAGTCGCCGGCATGGCGCTAGCCGCCCGCCACACGGGCGAGGACGCCTTCGCTCGTTCCGCCACCGCCGCCGTTGACTTTCTGCGCACGCACCTGTGGCAAGACGCTCGCCTACACGCCGTGTACACGGCAGCGGCCGGCGCCCGCCTGCGCGCCTACCTCGATGACTACGTGTTCCTCATCGATGGCCTCCTCGCCCTGCTCCAGGTGCGCTGGCGCCAAGAGGATCTGGACTTCGCCGTGACCCTCGCGGACACGCTCCTCAAGGACTATGAGGATCGCGACGCCGGAGGTTTCTTCTTCACGGCCCATGACCATGAGGCGCTGGTACATCGACCGAAGCCCTTCGAGGACGACTCGACACCTTCGGGCAACGGAATGGCCGCCTCCGTACTCACCCGTCTCGGCGGATTGCTAGGTCGCCCGGACTACCTGGAAGCGGCCGAGCGCACGCTCCGCGCGGGCTGGCAGCGTCTCAATACCCACCCGCAAGCCTGCTCGGGCCTGCTGACTGCCCTGCGGGATCAACTGGAACCCGCCCCCGTGGTCGTGCTGCGAGGCGATCCGGCCATTCTCGGCGCCTGGCAAGGTCGGTTGGCGCGCGGACCCGAGGCGGGCGAGTGTATTGACTGCAGCGTCTACGCCATCGCAAGCGATGCGCGGAGCCTGCCTGAAGGCCTAGCCAATCGCAGTGCTCCAGCCCGCGGCGTAGTGGCCTACGTGTGCGAAGGGAACCAGTGCTCGCCACCCATCGACGGACTAGAGGAGTGCATCACGCGCCTACGCGATGGCGCCTGAGGGCCCGGGTCGATTCGTGACTGATGGCCTGTGCGTAGGGCTCGTCGAAGTGGGCGAGCCTATCTAGGAGCGCACCGTTAAGGCCCACCCCTGCGCAGCAGGGCCAAGCGAGCAGCGTTCCCTGCGTTCTTGCTCAGTCGGTGACGGTGGCTTCGAGCTCGAGCAGCTTGGATACAGCTTCCACCAGGGCAGGTCGCACATCATCATTGCGAAGTCGCTTGAAGAGCACGACAAACTCACGCCGCAGAGCCTGCGGCACCTGATCCATGAGCGCCGTGCCGTCCGCCACGGTCAATTCCAGTGCCTCGCGCCGCGCGTGATTACGCTCCTCCACTAGATGGTGGTGAATCCACGCACGGCCGAGCAGCACCCAGGGGAAGTTCACAGCGCTCACGGGACCCACCTGGAGCACGCGTCCCCCAAGCGTTTGCCCTAGCACCTTGACCTTCGCCAGTTCATCGCCGGCAAACCACGCCCCCGTACTGCCGACGACGGCGCCGATAGCTGCCCCCATGAGCAAGGAAGCGCCGCCCAGCATGAGATCTACCCCACCCCCAGCCACCGCCCCGGAGACCGCACCAGTCCATAGCAGCTGCTCACGCGAGAGCCCGAAAATCTCCCAGCTATCGGTGGTGAACAGATCCCCATCGCCCACGCTTGTCTGCGACTCGGCACGCTCCAACGATTGGTGTTGATAGTGTGCCTGCACCTGGTCGCGACACTGTTGCTCCAGGTCACGCAGATCATTCATCAGGCGGTTGCGGAGCTTCGCGGCGAGGCGATCTCTATCCTGCTCATCGCTGAGGCGCGTGCTGCACGAGGCGCGCAAGGCGCCGCTCAATAGATCCGTGATCGACTCGGCGCTGCGCTCGCGCCGACGCTGGCGATCCTGCTGCAGCACTTGCACGGCACGCGCAAGGCGCGGGCTCACCCGTTCGTCGAGGGCGGCGAAGGCATCTAGCAGGGCGATGCGTTTGTCAAAATCTGCATGTACGGCGTTGAACTCGCGCACGATGGAGAAGTACTGGCCGAGAGCGTCGCGCCACTCGGCCACATGGTCGCCTTCCCCAATGCGATTGATGAGCGCCATGCGCGGCTGGCCGGTCCAGCGCAGCACCTGCATCTCCACTTCGTACTCGAGGCCAAAGGGCTTGGCACCATCCACCACATAGAGGATGCCAGCGCCCTCGAGGATCGGCTGCAGGAGCTCGCACTCGTCGATGAATCTGTCATCGCCAGCATGGGCCTCTACGAAGTCCGCCACGCGCGCTGGCCGCTCGTGGGAAGGTACCGGCTCAGCCTCGAGCCAATCGAGGGCAGCGCGAGCGCGCTGGAAACCAGGCGTGTCCACGAGAGCGTAGAGGGCTTCGCCGTCGACGGTCAGCACGTAGCGTTCGGCGCGGCGGGTCGTGCGCGGCGTGGCCGCAATAGCGATCTGCGCGTCTTCGGCCAGGGTGGCGACGATGCTGCTCTTACCCTTGTTAGGTTGCCCGACCACCGCAAAGGTGGGAACGTTCGCTGGCTGTTCGCTCACGAGCCGGTAGCCTCCACCACGTAGAGCGAGGAGTCCTTACGCTGGGCGAGGGTGGCTGCCCACACGTCTCGCTCGCTCGAAGAGACGGCCTGCCCGCTCGTGTCCACGGGCACTACGGTTATCGAGACCTCAGCGCCGAGCAATTCTCGCAGGTCAGCGATCAAATCCAAAAACTCGAGCAGCGGCGGCTCCCAACCCTTCGTCACCAGCACCAGTCGCTGCCTCGCATCCTCCAAGCCGGCCAGGGCCTGATCCAAGGCCTCACCGCTTTGGTAGGAACCGAGCTCCAGCACGGACCCCGCCTCAATCGCGAATTGCCCTCGCAACCACGCGACCCCCGCCGCCGCCTCCAGCGGACTGTTCCAGAGCAACACGTTGGCGCCACCGGCGGTGAGCCTGACTCCGGCGTCAGGCGCCGTAGGCAGAACTGCCTGAAGACCTGGCGCGGACGACTCGTGCACGACCAATGGCGAACTCATGCGATCGAGCAGGGCGCGGACCTGGGGATGATCGAGCAACAGGGCTCGGTAGGCGCCCTCTCGTCGCCAGGATACAAAGGCCAGCAGCAGCGCTCGCGGGGCGAGACCGTACACGAGCAGCATCATGCAGACGAAGGGCCACCACTCGCCGAGGCGCGAGACGTCGGGAGGCGCAGCGTCCTCCAAGCGATAGTACTGGGACAGGGCCACGAGCTCGGCATCCGGCGCCGCGACCGGCAACCAGCCCCTCCAGGGCAAGGACGCGCTGCTGACCAATCCGTGCACAAGCGAGGCATCCACCTCGAGCGTGGTGCTCCAACCGAAGGCGAGATCGGTGAACGCCACCAGCAGCAGAGCCAGCACCAGCGCCCCGCCAAAGAACCCTACGCCCATCCACAGGGACAGGCGTAGCGCCTCGAGCTGAGCCACCCGCGCAGGCGGCGTGCTACCCCCTCGCCAACGCAGGAAATCAACGTTGAGACGCTTGTGTAGGAACCCAGCCAGCCATCGCCCAGGACTGAAGGTCGCCAAGCCCTCACGCAGACGGCGCAGGCCCGGCAGGGGCAGAAGCAACACGGCCGTGGCCAGGAAGGGCAGCCAGGGCACGACGATGAGCACGCCGAGCAGAGCGAATAGATTTACTGGGTAGCGACCGTGATAGGCGAAGGCGGCACCCGCAACACCGATCCCAACGGCGAAGCCGAGTGCGGTGAGGGCCGTTACGGCCACCCGCAGGGCACCGTCGATGCGGCTCCCGGCGTCTGCGCTCTCCGCCTGTAGGAGCTGTGACCCGACCACCGCCCACCAGTGCATGACGCGACCGAGAGGGGTGTCATCCCCTCTACCGCGACCGATCTCACGATCGCGCTGCAGGCGTTCCTCGTGAGGTGTGCTGCGGTCTTCGTCGAGCGCTTGATGGAGCGATAGGATGAGGGCGAGCTGCAAAGCGGTGGTGGGTTGCGCGGTCAGTGAAGGTGCCGAGCAGTCTACACCAGCGTGTCGGCACACTGGGCCCGCCCGGCGCGGCAGGGTGTGACCATCTGTGTTGAACCGGTCGCTCCGCCCCTAGGCGAGGCCCGGTGAAAGAGGGGCCCGTGCGAGCCCCGCTAGAATTTTGGGGTTCCTTCCAGCGCTCAGCCGGAGGATGAGCCGCTGCCGTCGGAGTCCTCACTGCGCGACTTGTTGGCCGCACCGCCCGTGGAGCCGGGAAGACAGCCCTCGGCACAGCCAAGATAGGTACCCAAACACTGACGGGAGCAGTTGTTTTGCTCACCGGTCTCAGCCAGGCCGAAGCACCCACGCTGGCAGTTGACTTGGGTGTTCTCACAAACGCGCTGACAATCGCGCTGGCGCGGTCCACCGCCGCCGCCCCACGCTTTGATCTGCGCGATCATCAACTGCAGGGGATCGGCCACGGGCTCGCTGACGGTGGGCGCATCGTCAGCCAACGCCAACGGGCTCATTAGCGTGCAAAGCGCGACGATGACGAGGGTGAGGAAAAACCGTTCCATCAGAATTCTCCAAGGGCACAGGGAACTCGAAAAACTATACGCGTTGGCGATTCGCGGAAGGGCACCGAGACGTCAGATCTTTGTCAGGCGCTCGAGATTGCCCGGGGCAGCTACCTCGCTGGTAGCCGCCGCCTTCCTGCCGGGTCGCCGCCTTAGCCTACGGCGACGCGCGCCTGCTCCTCGCTTACCCGCGGACCGTTCAGCAAAGCGTCGCGCGTGGCAGCCACCACCAGCTTGAGCTCTGCGCTGGTCACGCTGAACTGCGGCGTGAAGCGCAGGCTGTTGCGCCCACCGTGAATCACGTTGACGCCGTTGAGCCGTAGGTACTCCTCGGTGCTGTCGTGGCCGTAGCACTTGAACTGGTCGGACAGCTCGAGGCTGAACAACAGGCCCGTCCCCTGCACGCCCGTCACCAATTCCGGCCCGAGCTCAGCGCGCAGCGCCTCCAGCAGCGCCACCGCCTCCTGGCCGCGCTCCCGAATGTTGGTGCGCAGCTCGTCGGTGACCCCCGTGAGCACGGCCGAAGCCACGTCCATCGCTTTCGGATTAGTGGTCATGGTGTTGCCGTAGATCCCGGGGCGCTGAATCTCTCGCGCTCGCGCGTTGAACGCTAGGACGGAGAGAGGGAACTGTCCCGCGTTGAGCGCCTTCGAGTAGGTCTCGAGGTCCGGCGCCTGTTCCCTTTCAAAGCCAGGGTAGTCGACGATGGACAGGCAACCTTGCGCCCGCAGGCCTGCCTGGATCGAATCGACGAGCAGCAAACTGCCGTGGGCCAGCGTGAGCTCTCGCGCAGCGCGGTAAAACTCCGGGGTGATCGCCATGCCCGGGTTGCCCTCACCCATCACCGGCTCCATGAACAGGGCTTCGATGAAAAACCCTTCATCGTCGGCGCGGCGGAACATCGCGCGCAGAGCCTCGACGTTGTTCGGCTCAACCGTCAGCAGAGAGTCCAGCTTGCGGTAGCTTGCCAAGTGCTTTTCATAGGTATCGCGTGTGGAGTCGGAGAACTGCGCCGGCCGATCCGTACGGCCATGGAAGCTCTTGGTTAGGCTAAGGGAGCGAATCGGCTTGCCCGCATGGCGGCCGCCGGCGTCGGTCATGGCCTTCGCGTTCATATCGGCGATGCGCGCACCAACGCTCATCGACTCGGAGCCTGAATTCAAGAATAGGAAGCTCTCGAAGGGGCAGCCGTCGGCACGCCTGTGGCCGATCTCCGTGCGCAGGAGTTCGATAAGGCGCATCTGGCTCGGGCTGGGCGTCATCACGTTGGCCATTACGTGCGGCGAGCTGAGTACCTTCAGCACATGCTCCGGTGCGTGGCCGGCGCCGAGCATGCCGTAGCCGCCGCAGTCGTAAAGGAGCGCGCCCATGCTGGTCACGATCCAAGGACCGCGCGCCCCTAGGGCCACGTATGGGTTGACCGTGCCCGAGGGGTAAAAGCATGCAACCTGCTCGTGCATGCGCTCGATCTGGGCGGCCTCATCGAGGTCGAACAGACCCGGGTAGGCGGACAGCCAGCACTCGCGGGCCGAAAGGGCGGCGTCGACGGCCGCTTCTAGGCGCGCATCTGCAGCGGCGAAGCGAGCGATGGTCTCGTCGTTGAGGCCGACGGTCTGGCGCCGGCCGGGGCTCGCACGCAAGGTGTCGAGTTTGCTCTTGAGCTCCATGAGGAGTCCTCCGATCGCGCGCGCCCGATCTTGGGGTCTTTGCGGCGCGCGCTCAGCAGCCGACGTCATTGAAGCCGGACGACGGTTACGGCAGGACTGCCGGGGGGCACAGCCCGGGCCGGCAGGCGGCAGAGGGTAGCATATGGACGGCGTTTTTGACCGCCGATCGACGCCCTCGGGGCCTACTTCAACCCTCGCGAGCCGGACCCCGTAGCGGCCGACGTCTTCTCCGCCACGACCCCAGTTTCCGTAATAGGATCTATGGGTTGGCGCTGCCAGCCGTCCGCGCCGCGGCGTAGCTCGTAGGCGGGCCAGTACTTCAGGTCGAGACTCAACGTAATCACGTCGCTGGCGTCGTTCCAACCGACGGTTTTCAGGCGTAAGGAATCGCGATCGCGCCGACCCGAGACAGCTGCCACGAACGCATCGAGATCTGGGATCGGCTGGCCGTCCACCTCCACCACACGCCGGCCCGCCCACAGGCCGTGTCGGCTCGCCGGTGACCCGTACGCAAAGTACGCAACATAAGCGCCGTAGGGCTCGATTCCACGCTGCGCTGCGAGCGCGCGGTGCGGGGCCTGAAGCAACGCGCCGGCCCACACCACGGCGCGGTCGACGCCGCGACCACTCAGTGGCACCGTCTGCACGTCCAAGTTGCGCATAGAACCGTCGCGCAGCACGGTCAGGGTCACCTGCGGCGCGGCGGTGCTGCGCTCGACATCGCGGAAGTTAGCCACCGGCTTACCGTCGACGGCAAGCAACAGATCACCGGTCTCGAGCAGCGCCGCGGCCGGCGAGCCTGCCACCAGGCGCATCACCTTCAGCACCTGCGGTTGCGTAGGCCCATCCGGGCCCTCAAGCCACGCGATGTAGTCAGCGGGCAGTCCGTACTGGCGCGCTGCCGCCATGGGGATAGGCCACAGCTCCACCTCCAGTGAACGCAGGGGTCGATCCTCGCGCACCGCATCGACCATGTCAGCCACGATACCGATCGGCATTCCGCGCGTGACCTGCACCACCTGCCGACCTTCCTGATAGGCGAAGCTGGACCAGGTAGCGATCACCTGTCCGTTGTCGTTGGCCAGCACACCATCCACGGCCGGCGCATTGACCACTGAGATGGTCTCGACGTTCGAGTCCCTGAAGCGGAAGCTGCGCGATAAGGGGAACTCCGCGGCATCCACAGAAGCCACGATCGTGCCCTGGGAGACGATCTTGTGATCGGCACGCAGACCCACCACCCACGCCCTATCGCCGGCATTAGGGCGCTCTACGCTGAAGCTCGCAGCGCGCGTCGGCGTGTCGCCGATCAAGGTCGGATCGTAGTGCAGCAGGGTGAGGTTGTGCAGGGGATGTACGTACACCACCTCGGCGGGCACTTCGAGCGAACCCGCGAACGTCATGCGTACATCGCCCATGGCCACGGGCACCGTGTTGCGATCGACCACAACCAAGCCGCGCTGCGCGTCTACGATCACGCCGGTGCCGTGGTAGTGAAGGTCCGCCACGCCGGAGACGGTGTACGGCATGTCGTAGTTGACCATGACCAAGGACGGTGCCAGGAAGTCGGCGCGCGGGTCGCCGCCGCTTGCAAAGCGCGTGCTCGCCGCGGTTGGCGCGACGGCCGACGGACCGGGGTCTAGGGCGCGGCAGGGCCAGTAGCCGAGCGCATCGTCCCGCTCGCAGGCGCGATTGGGGAACCAAGCGCGGTTCATGTTGACCACCCGCAGAGACGAACGGCGCGGATCCGCCTCGGTGAAGTAGCGAATTCGTAGGGACTCACCGTCGGCCACTTCGGCAAGGCGCGCCTCGAAGGCAGACAGCGTGGAGGCGTCGCGACCGTTGAGCTCAGTGATCACCGCGCCACGGGGGATCCCCGCGACACTCAGCAGGTAGCCTGGGGACGCCACGTAGGTGCCGCGCACCGGGGCATTTAGGTGGCGAGCCTGCTGGTAGGAAAGGTCGTGGACTATTGCGCCCCCCACCTCGATAAGCGAAGCAGGCGTCACCGAATGCAGATCGGCCGGTGTCACCGACACCCTAAGATCCTGCTCACCTCGGCGGACTAGCAGGGAGACAGGGGCGTCCACGCTAGTATCCAGGCGATCCTCGAGCGGCACGAAGCGGTTGACCAGCATGTGATCGACGCTGACCAGGATATCGCCCGGCTCGAGCACGCCATCACCGGGCCCTTCCGGCAGCACCTCATCCACCACCAGCATCCCCGTACCCTCGGGGAAGGCGGCGCGCACAGACGCCTCCGTACCTGACGAGAGCCCTAGGCGACGCAGCTCGTCAAAGGGCTGGTGCTTAAAGATGGTGAGCAGGCTACCGCGCGCAACCGGGCTGCCCTGCTGAATCAAACGCAGCGCACGCTGAACCCGATCCAGCGGCAGAAAGAAGCTCGAGGCAGCGTTGGTGTTGGCACCGGCATTCAGGGCGACGACCCTTCCCCCTATGTCTATCACCGGTGACCCGGAGGAACCGCCAGAGGTGCTCGATGCCGCCTGGAAGTAGAAGGTATTGAAGTCGTTGTACTTATTCTTGCCATAGGTGGGCGCGGCGCGATCGAGCTTGGCGATCGTGCCCGCCAGGATCGACAGCTGCTCACCGGCGTCGTTACCGATCACACGCACTTCGCGCCCCACCTGTGCGCCCTCAGGATAAAGCTCGAGGGTGGGCGGCTGGATATAGCGGAGGGCTGCCGGGTCGTATCGATAGATTCCGAAGTCGTGCACCGGATCGCGGTACACGGGCACCAGCTCTACCTCTTCGTTGTTGACGAATACACCTTGCGCCACCACCGGCCCGGGCATCACCACGTGCCGGTTGGTCATAACCAGCCCACGCTCGGCATCCACCACGAAGCCAGTGGCCTGGGTCGATTGATTCCACTCCGTGTCGAAGGCTCGCGTGCCATCCACCCGGATCGACACCACACCACTCGACACCCGTTCCAAGGTCTCGCTCCACGAGGGCACGGTGGCTGGCGGTTGCTGGTCAGCGTTGGCGTAGGTCAACGACCCGAGGGAGCCCGCCAACAGGGCGAGAGCGGCGAAAACGGTTGGACGGAAGAGCTGCATGGGCGATCTCGACTTCGACGTGTCCTGCTGTTTGGCAGGAGTGGACCAGGAAGGTTCGCTCGCGGGATCTACCAGGGTGCAGCCGCGCCGAAACTATCGCGGTAGCGCCGGCCCAATTCGTCAAGGTCCGGGCGGTGATTCTGGGTACCGTGAGACTCGATTTTCACCGCGCCCATAAGCGAGGCCAGGCGGCCTGTCACCTCCCAGCCGAGCTCGTTCATGAGGCCGTAGAGCAGGCCAGCCCGGTAGGCGTCGCCGCAGCCGGTGGGGTCTGCGAGACCGCTGACCTTCGCGGCGGGAATCTCCGTGATCCCACCGTCGCTGTGAATCTCCGACCCCTCGCCACCGCGGGTGACGACCAGCGCGCTAACCCGCTCGGCCAGGGCCTTTGGCGCCAGGCCCGTGCGCTCGCTCACCAGCTGCATCTCGTAGTCGTTGACCGTGAGCCAAGTGGCAAGCTCCACCATCTCCAGCAACTCCGGACCCTCGAACTGGGGCAGGGCCTGGCCAGGGTCGAAGATAAAGGGGATGCTCGCGCTAGCAAACTGTCGTGCATGGCTGCCCATGCCGTCCTTGCCGTCGGGAGAGACGATGCCGATGGACATACCGGCGTCGGTCGGCACCTCCTGCTCGTGAGCGTTGGCCATGGCCCCGGGGTGGAAAGCCGTGATCTGATTGTCGTCTAGATCGGTCGTGATGTAGGCCTGGGCCGTGAACTGGTCGTCGTAAGCGCGCACGAAACGACCGTCGATTGCCTGGCTGTGCAGCCACTCCGCGTAGGGCGCGAAATCGCGGCCCACGGTGCCCATGGGTACTCCATCGCCGCCCAACAGCTTGAGGTTGTAGGCGATGTTCCCCGCGCAACCGCCGAACTCCCGACGCAGCTCAGGCACCAGAAATGCCACGTTCAGCATGTGGATCTTGTCGGGCAGGATGTGATCCTTAAAGCGACCCGGGAACACCATGATGTTGTCAAAGGCCAGGGACCCGCAGATCAGTGCTGTCATGCGCTCAAGTTCTCCGTCGAAGTGGGTACGGCCGCCTGTCGACCCTGACAGGGGCGGGTGGGGACCCGGCGAGGCAGGAACTGGGCACAGGCTGTTGGCGCCCCTCGGATCGAGTCCAAGCGGCGGAGTCTACTGCAATCGCTCGCTAGCTGCCGTGACCTGAGCGCAGCAGGCACACAAGGGGGCGCCGCGGGCGGACGCGGCGCACCGGAGAGGCCTAGCCGAGGGCTTTGATGGCTGCCTCATAGTCGGGCTCGTGGCCAATTTCCGTCACGAGCTGGGTGTGGACGACCGTGTTGTTCTCATCCAGCACCACCACCGCACGCGCCGTAAGGCCCGCCAGCGGACCGTCTTCGATGCGCACTCCGTAGTCGCCCGCGAACTCCTGGTTGCGCATGGTCGAGAGCGCCATCACGTTCTCCAACCCCTCGGCACCGCAAAAGCGCGCTTGGGCGAACGGCAGGTCAGCCGAGATCATCAGCATCACCGTGTCCGGATGGTCCTTGGCGTATTCGTTGAAGCGGCGCGTGGACAAGGCGCACACCGGCGTGTCGACGCTCGGGAAGATGTTCAGCAGCTTCCGACGGCCTTCGAATTCGTTGAGTCCCACGTCGGCAAGGTCCTTATTCGTTAGGGTGAAGTCGGGCGCGGCTGCGCCCACCTTCGGTAGCTCACCGTTGGTGTGGATCTCGTTGCCTTGCAGGGTAATCGTTGCCATCGTCAGGAAGCTCCTGAAGTTGAGAGTAAGTCGGAAGACGTGCCAAAGGTTGGGTAGCGGTCGGGCAATCAGTCGCTGATGAGCGCGGCGTAGGCTTCGGCGTCGAGCATGCGCTCGGCCCAGGCATCATCGCTCGGGCGCAAGCGCAAGATCCAGCCGTCATCGTATGGATGCTGATTGACGAGATCCGGCGAGTCATCGAGAGCGGTGTTGACGGCGACCAACTCACCCGCCACAGGACTGTACACGTCGGAAGCGGCTTTGGTTGATTCGACCACGGCCAGTGCATCGCCTTGGGAGACCTGCTGGCCGGCTTCGGGCAGGTCGACGAACACGAGTTCACCCAGCTCCGCTTGGGCGTGCTCCGTGATCCCCATCAGCAGCGTGCCGTCATCCTCGACGCGAATCCACTCGTGACTCTCTGTGTAACGCAGATCGCCAGGTACATTGCTCATTGCCTGTCTCCCCTGTACCGAGCCTGGTCATCCGGCGCTCAGGCGCCAGCCCTCACGAACGGCGGTGCAGTCAGCTCTGCGCGTACCCGCCGTTGGCGAATCTGAACGAAAAGACCTCCCGCCTCCACCGCCTCGCGAGCATCGCCCTGCATGCGCCAGAGGGCAATACCATGACCGAGGCTGGTGGAAAAACTGCCGCTGGTAATCGTACCGACGACCACCGCGCCATCACTTTGCGCGCCGGCGAGCACCTCGCAGCCAGCTCGCGGCACACCCTTCTCGACCAGGCGCAAGCCACGGCGCAGGAAACGCGAGGGGGCAGCATCGCGTGCCGGATCGACCGCGGCGCGCCCCACGAACTCACGCTGCGCGTCCTCCAGATCGAGCAGCCAACGCAGGCCCACCTCTTGCGGTCGGGTAGCCTCATCCATGTCGCTACCATGCAGATTCAGGCCAGCCTCGAGACGCAGCACATCACGGGCAGCAAGGCCGCACGGCTCGACCCGCGCCTCTCGCTGCAAGCGATCCCAAAGCGGCATCACCTGATCGTGCGGCAAACAGACCTCGACGCCGTCTTCGCCGGTATACCCGGTGCGGGAGATGAAGATCTCGCCCGCCTCTAGGGCATGAAAGCGTGGCAGACCGTCGAGCGAGCGATCGTCGCTGCCGCCTAGCGTCGCCGCCAACACGGGCATCGAGCGATCAACCGCGTGCGGGCCCTGCACCGCGATCATCGATAGATCGTCGCGCTGGGTGCGAACCAGTTCAGGGCCGTCCCACGCCCGCAGGCGTTCATCGAACCATGCACCGACGCGCTCGCGCGTCCCCGCATTACTCACCGTGCGCCAAGCGGCTTTGCCATTGCGCGAGGGACGGCGGAAGACGATGAGATCGTCGATCACTCCGCCTTCAGGGTTCAGCGCGCAGGTGTATCGGCCCGCGCCGGGCTCCTTCAGGGTCGCCACATCGCTGCACAGCAGCTCGCGCAGCCAAGCGCTCGCACCCTCGCCTGAGAAGTCCGTAATCATCATGTGGGAGACGTCGAACATGCCCGCGGCAGATCGCACAGCACGATGCTCCTCGAGCACCGAGCGATACTGCACAGGCAGCTGCCAGCCGGCGAAGGTGACCATGCGGGCCCCGGCACGCTCATGGGCGCTCGCTAGTGCGGTCAAGTGGGCCACCCGGTCTCCACAACAGTAAGCGCCCCTCGGGCGCGAATGGCGCGGATCATAGCCGATCCGCCGAGGCCCTCACCAGCCTCTCCCCGCGCCGCTTCCTCGGCCCGCGCTAGGGTGCGGAAAACGTGACAAAATCAGCCACCGATGGGGAGCGTGATGCGCTGCGGGTCGAGGGCCACGCGCGCAAGCCGCTCCCAGCGTAGATAGGATGAGATGCGATGCAGCCCGTGTTCATTTTCGACGCCGTGCGTACACCCGTCGGTCGCTTCGGCGGAGCCCTCGCTCACGTGCGCGCGGACGATCTGGCGGCCGCGCCGCTGCGCGCATCGGGCATGGACGCGATCGCCACGGCGGCGCGTACGATCGTCTGCGGGGAAGCTCAACTAACAATCGCTGGCGGCGTGGAGCCGATGTCGCGTGCCCCCTGGGCAATGCCTAAGGCGGACGCTGCCTTCAACCGCCGTGCTGAGATCTTCGACACCACACTCGGCTGGCGCTTTGTCAATCCTCGCATCGAGCGGGAGTACGGGATCGACTCGATGCCGCAAACCGGCGAGAACGTCGCTGAGCAGTGCCAGATCTCCCGCGAGGATCAGGACGCATTCGCCCTGCGCTCGCAGCAGCGCGCCGCCGCGGCCCAGGCGAGCGGCCACCTAGCGCAGGAGATCACTCCGGTCGAAGTTCCTCAACGCAGGAGCGATCCGCTGGAGGTCGCTCTTGGCCATCCCTTGGGGATGACGGGCGCACGCCGAGTAGCGACGGCGGCGCACTCCGTTCATTGCGGCGACGCCACGCGTGCCCTCGCGACCACGTGCGTCGGCGTCGGCCAAGGTGTCGCGTGCCTCCTGGAGCGCCCCTGAATGCGTCTGACAGGCCGGCAGTTCCGCGCCCGACCCTCGCGGGCCATCACCCTGCTCGGCATGTCCGGCGTAGGCAAGACGCGTCTGGCCTCGCGCCTGCGCCGCCAGCACTGGTTTCACTACTCGGGTGACTATCGCATCGGCACGCGGTACCTCGGCGAGCCCATCCTAGACAACATCAAACGACAGCTGATGACGGTGCCCTTCGTGCGCGACCTTCTGCGCTCGGACTCCATCTACGTGGAGAACAACATCAGCATCGACAACCTGGCGCCGCTATCGACCTTCCTCGGCAAGCTCGGCGATCCGGAACGAGGCGGCCTCGACCTAGTGGAGTTCAAGCGCCGACAGCGCCTGCACGAGCAAGCTGAGGTGGCCGCGATGCTCGACGTACCGCAGTTTATCGAACGCGCCCAGGCCATCTACGGCTATCGACACTTCGTAAACGATGCAGGGGGCAGCCTGTGCGAACTGAGCGACCCGCGGGTGATGGAGGTACTCGCCGAACATACGCTAGTGATCTATATCAGCGCCTCCGAAGCAGATAGGCAGGCGCTGGTCGAGCGCGCCGTCGCCGGCCCCAAACCGATGTTCTATCGCGAGTCGTTTCTCGACGAACGGCTAGCGCAGTACATGGGCGAGCGACAGCTGGAGTACGTGGCGCTTGTCGATCCTGATGATTTCGTTCGCTGGGTCTTCCCCCGGCTCTTCGAAGCCCGCGTACCGCGCTACGAACAGATCGCGAAACGCTACGGCTACACTCTGCAGGCTGCGCAGCTAGCCAACGTGGAGAGCGCTGACGACTTCGTGGACTTGGTGGCCGACCTTCTGGACCGCAGCTGAGCGACCGACGCCATGCCGCTGGTCGCCCATCACCCGCTGCCGACCTTCCAACGCCTCGCCCGCGAGGGGGTCACGGTGATCTCGCGTGCGCAAGCGGTACAGCAGGACATCCGCGAGCTGCACATCGGCTTGCTGAACCTGATGCCCGATGCAGCACTAGAAGCCACCGAGCGCCAGTTCCTGCGCCTGGTTGGGGAAGCAAACCAGGTAGCCCAGCTCTATCTTCACCCATTCACCCTGGCGAGCGTCGAGCGCGGCGCCAGCGCCAAGGCCCATATCGAGGCCCACTACGCACGCTTCGATACGCTGACCAAGGACGGGCTGGATGCCCTGATCATCACCGGCGCCAACGCGACAGGACGCGACCTTTCAAAGGAGCCATTTTGGGGTGAGCTAACTGCAGTGTTCGATTGGGCGGCCGAACACGTCACTTCCACCTTGTGCTCATGCCTAGCCACTCACGCCCTGCTCCAACACGCGCACGGCGAGGTTCGCCAACCCCTTGGATTCAAGCGGTGGGGGGTATACGCCCACGCAGTTAGCGACCGGGCTCACCCTCTCGTGAGCGGAGTGAACACCCGCTTTGACGTGCCCCATTCGCGCTGGAACCACATCTCGCGCGACACCTTCGAGGCGCACGACATGGCAGTGTTGGCCGCGAGCGATGAGGGCGAGGTGCACCTAGCGGTGAGCGGCGATGGCATTCGTCAGGTCTGCTTCCAAGGGCATCCAGAGTACGACGCGATCACCTTGCTGAAGGAGTATCGCCGCGAGGTCGCGCGCTGGCTGGATAAGGAGCGGAGCGAACCACCGCCATTTCCAGAGCGTTACTTCAGCCCACGCAGCCGCGCGATTCTCCTCGAGTTCCAGCGGCGCTTGGCAACGCCTACGAATACCGTTGGGCTCGAGAGCTTCCCCGAGGCGTTGCTGGTACCCGCCCTGCACAACAGCTGGCACGACACGGCGGAGGCGATCATGGACAACTGGATCGGTATCGTCTATCGGCTCACGCACGTGGAGCGCGGTCGGCCCTTCGCCGAAGGGGTGAACCCCGAGGCTCCGCTCACCTGGCGAGCCCGCGCCTAGGCTAGGCGACGAAGGTGGTGCGCCGAGCCGACGCGCATGGTCGAGCATCGCCGCGAGATCCATGCCGCTGCCGGAGGCCTGATCGACAGGTTGAGCTAGCTTGGTGGGCGGCGGGCGAGCAGCGCAGGCACGTTGCCGCTAAGCCCCATGGCGCGCCGCGCGAGCACGGACTTCACTGGGTCAAGTCGATCCACCGCGGCGAGGCCCATGCGGCGCAGGGAGTCGACCAACGGATGGCGCGCGGCAAACAAGCGCTTCAAGCCGTCGAGGGCGGCCGCGGTAGCCAAGTTCTCTCCCTTGCGAGCGCGCTCGTAGCGCTCGAGCACGTAGTGATCACCGATCTCCTCGCCACGCTCTACGGCGTCGACGAGCGTGCCGGCGAGCGCCGCCGCGTCGAGAAAGCCGAGATTCACACCCTGACCGGCGAGCGGATGTACCACGTGAGCGGCATCCCCAACGAGGGCGACGCGCGGGGCCGTGTAGCGACGCGCATGCATTACTCGCAGCGGAAACGAGGCTCGCGCACTCATGAGCTCAAGTTGGCCAAGAACGCCTTCGCTAGCCTCCTCCACCGCCCGCTCGAAGGCTTGAGGGGACAGATCGGACTGCAGCTCGTGGGCGTGCTCGGGACGCGTGGACCAAACGATGGAGACACGACCATCGGCGAGCGGCAGCAGGGCCAGAGGTCCATCGGCCAAGAACCGCTGTCGGGCCGTGGCACCGTGCGGCCTCTCTGGTCGCAAGTGGGCCACGACGCCGGCCTGACGATACTCATGAGTGCGAGCAGCGATCCCGACCAAGCTGCGCACGCGCGACTCGGCACCGTCTGCACCGATGACAAGACGGGTGCGCAGCGCGCGACCGTCATCCAGCTGCACGGCGATGGGCTCTCGCGGGGTGCCCCCCGGCGTGATACCCGCCACGCCCGTAGGCGCTAGCAATGCGACGGCACGCTCCGCGTGCAGCACGTCGTAGAAGGCCTTGAGCAACGCCGTGTTGTCAATGATGTAGCCCAAGCAGGGTTCGGCGAGGCGGGCGCAGTCGAACTCGATGCGCGCCTCACGCGTAGCGGCTCCTTCCCACACCTCCATCCGCTCGTAGGCTAGTAGTGACCGCGGGTCGGGCCGCGCTCGCACCAGCGTCAGCAGACGCCAGGTGGCGTGGGAGATGGCGGAGACGCGCAAACCGAAATCGAACTCCTCCGCGCGCGCCGCCAAGGGCGAGGCCGGCCCTGGCGGCACGGTCCGATCGAGCACGGCCATGCTCAGCTTCGTGGTGTGCGCGAGCAAGGCGGCAAGGGACGCCCCTACCAGGCCACCGCCGACGATGATCACGTCGTAGTCGGCCGTGGGCGATGGGCTCATGGGGTGCTACGCGCGGCCGTACGCCGCGGTGAGGCTAAGGGCAAGCCGCGCGATAGGCGAGGCGCCCTGCCCCCCATCCCCATGGCACCGCGGGCGAAGGCGGACTTGGCACCGGGCATGAGATCCAGCGCCAGCAGCCCCAAACCGCGCGCCATTCCAATCGGCGCTGCAGGTTGGGTGAACACGCGCACTAGCGCGTCCGTAAACGCGCTCACGCGTCCACGATCTTCCTTGCGCCAGCGCAGAAAGGCACTGAGCAAGACGCCAGCACCCACGTCCGCGGTGCCCGCGGCAAGCGCATCGGCGATCGACTCGGCGAGTCCGGCAGCATCGCGCAGCCCCAAGTTCAGGCCTTGGCCAGCCACCGGATGCACGCCGGTGGCCGCATTGCCGACAAGCGCCACCCGTGGCGGCAGGAGATCATCCCGTGCGCGGCTCAGCCACAGGGGGAACGCCGCGCGCGGGGAAGCTTGAAGGAAACGGCCCAGGCGGAAACCAAAAGCATCCTGCAGCGCCTCGAGAAACTCAGCCTCCGCCAGCGCCAACAGGGCTTCGGCGTCGTCTCGCCACACGGTCCAGACCAGGTTGCAACGACCGCCCGACAAGGGCAGCAAGGCCAGGGGTCCACTGCCGATGAACCGCTCGTACGCGACGTGACCGTGGGGCCGCTGGGGGGTGATGTTGGCGATGATCGCCTGCTGGCGGTAGGACTGCTGGTCAGCGCCCACGCTGAGCAGGCGACGAATGCTCGAACGCGCGCCATCGGCCGCCACCAACAGTTGCGCCCGCAACTGGATCGGCGCTCGCTGCGCGGCCCTGGCCAGGGTCACGGTCGCCGCCTCGAGACCGGCGTGGGTGTCGGTAACGTGCGCCGGCGCCCAGAGGTGAAGCTCACCGGGAGCCGGCGCGCCAGGTACTTCCACTCGCCTCCCGAGCGAACTCAGACGCGCCCACAAGCGATGCTGCAAGTCCACGTTTTCGACCACCTGGCCGAAGGCGGTCACGCCCTCATGCTGGGCGTCGAGGCGCGTGCTGCCGAACTGTCCGCGATCGGAAACATGAATGTGCCGGATGGGCGTCGCGGCGGACTGCAGGTGTGGCCACACCCCGAGCGTCTCCAACATCCTCTGGCTGCCCATGGAGAGGGCCGTGCAGCGCGCCTGAGAAGCATCGCCTGGCGCCAACGCATCATTCGACGGCGCCGTGGCCTCCACCAGCGCGACCCGCAGGCGCAACGGCGCCAGCGCCAGCGCCAGCACGCTGCCTACTGCCCCGCCGCCGACGATCACCACATCGTAGGCCAGGGTCTCATGCACGCTCACGACGCCGCGCCCACTGGGGTTGCGCGGCGCGCGCGAGAGCGACGGTGGCGAGCGCTCGCGGGCAAATCCCCGGGCGCACTCGCCATCAGCGCCTCGATTTCCTCCACCTCCTTAGGTACGTCGGCGCTCAATACCTCGTGCCCCGAGCCAGTCACCAGCACGTCGTCTTCGATGCGCACACCGATGCCCCACCACTTGCGCGGCACGCCCTTGCTACCCGGCGCGATATAGATCCCCGGCTCTACCGTGAGCACCATGCCCGCTTCCAACTCACGCCAGGCATCGCCCACCTTGTAGTCACCTACGTCGTGCACATCCATGCCGAGCCAATGCCCCGTGCGGTGCATGAAGAAGCGGCGGTAGGCCTCGTCGTTGATGAGCTTTGCGACGCTCCCCTTCAACAGGCCCAAACGCACTAGGCCGCGAGTGATCACCCTCACTGCCGCCTCGTGCGGGGCGTTCCAGTGGTTCCCTGGTTGCACCGCCTCGATCGCTGCGTATTGGGCCTTGAGCACCAACTCGTAGATCGCCCGCTGTGGGTCGCTAAAGCGTCCATTCACGGGGAAAGTGCGCGTGATGTCCGACGCGTAGCTTTCGATCTCGCAACCAGCGTCGATCAGCAGCAGATCGCCATCTGCACAGGATTTGTCGTTATCTATGTAGTGCAGGATGCAGGCATTGACACCGCTGGCGACGATCGGGGGATAAGAGGTGCGCGCGCCGGCACGACGAAAGGTGTGTGCAAGCTCGGCTTCCACCTCGTACTCGAACATGCCTGGGCGACAACACTGCATCGCTCGGCGATGAGCCTGCGCAGCGACCACTGCCGCCCGCCGCATCAAGGCCACTTCGCTGCGACTCTTATACAGGCGCATGTCGTGCAGCATGTGTTCCAGCGAGACCAACTCCTGGGGTAGCTCCCCAGCGTCACGCCGCGGCGTGGTCATCCACTGTACGAGGCGCGCGTCGAACTCTGGTTGCGCCCCCATAGCATGGTACACGCGCGTACGCCCCTCGATGAGACCTGGGAGGATGTCGTCCAGATCATCGATAGGAAACGCATCATCGGCACCGAACTGCTCCAGCGCGCCCTCAAGTCCGGCGCGCGGACCGTCCCATTGCTCGCGGGCCGGATCGCGCTCGCGGCAGAACAGCACGTACTCACCTGCTTCGCGCTTGGGGATGAGCACTGCGACCGCCGCTGGCTCAGCAAAACCCGTGAGGTAGAAGAAGTCACTGTCCTGGCGAAACAGATACTCAACGTCGCGATTGCGCACTTTAGGCTGGGCGGCCGTGAGCACGACGACACCCTCTCGACCGACCTGGCGCATCAAGGCACGACGGCGGCGAGCGAATTCACGCGCGTTCACTGCAGAGTCTCCGAGGGCCCATTGGCCCAGGCAGCACGCTCTCGCCGCAACTCCTCGTAGCAAAGCTGTACGCCCACGCGAACGAACTCCACCAGCTCGACGTAGGCGTTCTCCGCCTCCTCGGCGTCATCGCCGCCACGCACGGCTCGCGCAATCTCGGCGAAGTCACCCAACAACTCGCCGAGCGCGTCGTCCATCAGGCGCTCCTTAGGGACGGTGCTGGCGAGGCCGTAGAGAAATCCTTGGCACCACTCCGCGAGACCCAGCGCTCGCTCCGACAAGGGCACTTCGTCACTGATGAGCGGTTGGAAGTCGAGCCCGCCCTCCTCCAAGGTGTTGACCGTGACGCTGACGACCCGTCGCAAATCAGCGGAGATCACCGTGTCAGCTCGCGAGCCGTCGGTCACCGCATCGAGGGCAGGTGCGCTCCCATCGGGGTGAGGCAGGTTTGCCAGCAACCCCTCGGCCACCGCAAGCGGTGCCCCGCACAGCAAACCGCTCACGCTGCCGTGCCATTGGGCCAAAGGCTCAGCATCAAAGGCGGCTAGGGCCGCTGCGCCCGCAAGGGCTTGATCATCATCGTTCATCGACCTGCATCCTATCACTCGCACCACTTACCCAGAGCGCTGTGGGACCCGCCGGGAAGGCCCTGGAGGGCCTGGTTTGACCGGGTCTTCACGCACCACCTATATTCGGCGCATGACCCATCCTGAATCGGGAAGAGACAGTTTGGAGCGTGAGCTCGCCCGCGTGGAGGCACGGGTGGACGCACTCCTATCCCTCTGTCGACAGCTCGAAGAGGAGAATCGCTCCCTGCGACAGAAGCAGGAATCCCTAATGAGCGAGCGTGCTGGTCTGCTGCAGAAGAACGAGCGCGCCCGCGCCCGTGTCGAAGCCATGATCTCTCGCCTCAAGGCGATGGAGCACAATGCATGAGCGAGGCTAACGCCGGCGCGCGCGTCACCGTGCGCATCTTGGATAAGGAGTATCAGGTCGCGTGTCCACCCGGCGAACACGACGCGCTGCTCGAGAGCGCTCGCCTGCTGAACAACGCCATGAAGGAGATTCGCGATACGGGCCGTATCGTCGGCCTCGAGCGTATCGCGATCATGGCGGCGCTCAACCTGGCCAACGAACTGCGCGAGGCACGTGCCACCCAAGATGAGACCATCGCAGCGGTCCACGGCCGCCTGCAGTCACTCTCCGATCGAGCCGACCGCGCCCTCGAGGATGCGCGGCAGATGAATCTCTAGCGCAGGTCGCCGGGCCGCCTTCGAGGTCGCACGAACTGTGATTGGCTTCTGGACACCCCGGCCGCGGATGCTCCACACTGTCGTCAGCGTTTCCTGCGGTGTTCGAGCCGGGTCCACGGTACCTCTCGACCCTAATTTTCCCATCCAGGGACATTGGCCGCTGGACGTTGTTGAGCAGGTCCGTCCATTAGACGGGAAGCCTGAAACGTCCTGGTCCGTCCCACCTTTTGCTCTGGCTCGAGAGCAAAGGCCCTAACCGGCACCTGCGGGAAGCGCCTCCTTCACCTCCATGACTACGGCGACCGGCCTCGATCTCCTTCACGAAGCGCAACGCAAACGCGACCTGCGCACGGTTCTTCGCCAAGCACGTCTCACCCTCGATGGATGGCATCGCGAACGCGCTACGCAGCGACTGTGTGCGCGTGTCGCCCGCCTGCGCAGCTTTCGCTCAGCGCGGCGCATTGGCGCCTACCTGGCCGCACCCGGAGAAGTGGAGGTTGCGCGGTTGATAGCCGACGCACTCGCCGCAGGCAAAGAGGTGTACGTGCCGCTGATGCGCGCCGATGACCACCTTAGCTTCGTGCGCTTCACCGAACGCACACGCCTCGCGGCGAACCGTTTCGGCCTCTATGAACCGGTGCACCCGGACAGCCTACACACGGTAGCCCCAATGCAGCTCGACCTCGTGCTCACCCCGCTAGTAGGTTTCGACGACGCGGGTAACCGCCTGGGGATGGGCGGCGGCTACTACGATCGCACCTTCGCGCCCCTGCTCCAGCGCCACTACTGGCAACGCCCCCAATTGGTGGGCGTGGCCTTCGAGTGTCAGCGGGTGACTCACGCCTTGCCACGCGAACCGTGGGACATCCCGCTACGGCAAGTGATGACAGAGTCCGCGCGTTACCCTCATGCCTGCTCTTCTCGACAAGGAGTCCACGACGCATGCAGTACTGGTTGATGAAATCAGAGCCCGACGAGTTCGGGATCGATGATCTCGCGAGCTCACCGCGCAAGACCGCGCACTGGGACGGCGTGCGCAATTACCAGGCGCGGAACATGATGCGCAACGAAATGAAGAAAGGTGACCAAGCTTTCTTCTACCACTCGAATACGAAGGTGCCTGGCATCGCCGGCGTCATGGAAGTGGCGCGCGAAGGCTATGTCGATCACACCGCGTTCGATCCCGATGATCCTCACTACGACGCGAAAAGCGATCCTGACAAACCCCGTTGGTTCATGGTGGATGTGCGTTTTCTCCGGTGTACAAAGCGTGTTATCGCTTTGACCGAGTTGCGTGAATACGCCGATGGAGCACTCGCTGACTTCCGTCTGTTAGCACGTGGTAATCGTCTTTCGATCATGCCCGTGAGCGAACAAGAGTGGTCGTTCATCCTCTCGCTCGAGTGAGGACTGGATCAACTTACGAGCATTCGCTCCCGCTCTTTCTGAGTTTGATCACACAACTTACTGGTATTCGTGGAGTTATTGGTTATACTCGGCTTCGCAATCCCCCGACACGGAGTTGTATCCAATGGCAATTGCAAGTCGTAAGAAGAAGGTGAGCCGCAAAAAGAAGGCGGCCACGTCGAAGAAGAAGAAGGTAGCTGCGAAGAAGAAACGCACTACCGTAGCGAAGAAGAAGGCCACTGCGGTCACGCGTAAGAAGCGTGCAACGGCGGCCAAGAAGAAGGTAGCGAAGAAGGTTGCCCGTAAGAAGACGGCATCCAAGAAGAAGGCGACCGCTCGGAAGAAGACCGCGGCCAAGAAGAAGACTTCTAAGAAGAAGGCTTCTAAGAAGAAGGCCACCGGTCGCAAGAAGGCCGCGGCCAAGAAGAAGCCAGCTGCAAAGCGTAAGACCGCTGCGCGCAAGAAGACTGCGGCCCGCAAGCCGCTGGCGCGTAAGAAGCGTCCCGTCGCTGTGAAGAAGAAGGCGAGCCGACGCAAGGCAGCCTGAGCGAGAGCCGGCCTTTGGCGCCGGCTTTCCTCCGCAGGGCGTCGTGTCACCGCCCATTCAACGGTGACACGACCCGCCCGCTACCCTCCGCTCCACGCCACTTACAGCCGGAGCTCGCGTCGCTGCCCCCCGAGAAGCGGCGTATCCTCACCGAACTAACACTTTGCTGCCGGTTCGCTACGAGGAGGCACCCGCGATGAATGCCGACGAACGCAAACGCCACGCTGCCGAGCAATCGCTGCAGTTTCTGCAGGAGGACATCGTGCTGGGCGTGGGAACCGGGAGCACCGTGAACCACTTCATCGAGCTGTTGGCACAGAAGCGCCCAACGCTGCGTGCGATCGTCTCCAGCTCCGATGCCTCCACCGGCAAGCTCACCGAAGCCGGGTTCACCGTGTCCGATCTAAACACCGTGGGCGCGGTCGATCTCTACGTTGATGGCGCCGACGAGGCCACGCGACACCTGCAGCTGATCAAAGGCGGCGGGGGTGCACTGACCCGCGAGAAGATCATCGCGGGAGCGGCCCAACGCTTCGTCTGCATCGCAGACGATTCGAAGCTCGTCAACGTGCTCGGGAAGTTTCCCCTACCGATCGAGGTGATCCCCATGGCGCGCAGCTTCGTCGCACGCAAGCTGATGGGTGCGGGCGGAAGGCCGGTGTTTCGAGAAGGCGTCGTCACGGACAATGGCAATCACATCCTCGATGTCCACGGCCTCGACCTCGTCGATCCCTCACGCGCGGAACGCGAGTTCAACCAGATCCCCGGCGTGGTCACCGTCGGCCTGTTCGCCCTGCGCGGTGCCGATGAACTGCTGATCGGCACCGAGGACGGCATCGAGCGCCACACGGCTCGCCGTTAGGGAAGCGCTGCATAAGTCCGGTCGGCAGCCCTGTGCATCCAGCGGCGTGAGATCAAGGCGCGTGAACCTACCTGTAGCCGCCGCTATAGGTAGCTTTGCGCAACACTGAGATCGCGCCGCTGGTGCGCGGGGATGATGAGCGGACTTGTGCAGAGCTTCCCTTGTGTCCTGAGTTAGAAGTTCGTTGATGAATTCGCGGCACCTTTTTGCCCCTGAACACGTTACTCCTCCTCCCGTGGGACCTGCCACGCTCGTCGTCGCGCCGCGCTCAGGGATAAAAACTCGCGTGCGAATTCATCAACGAACTTCCAACTCAGGACACTAGGCTCACTCGCCCACGCTTCATCAAACCGTCAGACCGCGATAACGCACTATTCATATCTGTGATGCCCCATAGCCCGCAGTGACGGGCACCGCGCCGCGTGCTGTCCGTCGTGTCATCACGCACTTCGGAGGCATCACGCAATGACCCCACGCAAACCCCGAGTCGATCACATCCGCCGGCGTCTCGTCGGCGGGGTGGGCGGTGTCCTCGCCGCCAGCAGCTTGAGCCTGCCCAGCCTGGCCCGCCCGGGTGGCTGGAGCCCACGCACCTCTCGCCGATCGGCCCTATTCACCCTCGGCGTCGCCTCCGGCGATCCGCAGCCGCGTCGCGTCACCTTGTGGACGCGCCTGTCGCCCGATCCCTTGAACGGCGGCGGCATGGACGAGGCGGCGGTGGAGGTCACCGTCGAAGTGGCAAGCGATCCGGACTTCCGCGATGTCGTTCGCAGCGGCACGGTGATGGCGCTGCCGGAGGCAGGTCACGCGGTGTCCGTGACCGTGCCGGCGCTGACACCCAACACCTTCTACTGGTATCGCTTCAGCGCACTTGGAGAGACCAGCCGCGTCGGGCGCACCCGCACCTTCCCATCACGCTTCGAACAGCCGGAGCAGATGCGCTTCGCGCTCGCCTCGTGCCAGAACTACACGGCCGGCTTCTACGCCGCCTACCGCGACATGGCCGATCAGGACCTCGACTTCGTCGCGCACACGGGCGACTACATCTACGAAGGCGCCGCGGACGAGGCGACGCCGGAGTCGCGCCGCCACGTCGGCCCCGAATGCACCTCGGTGGTCGACTACCGCAACCGCTACGCCCAGTACCGCCTCGATGAGAACCTCCAGGACGCCCACGCTGCGTTCCCCTGGATCGTGACCTGGGACGACCATGAGGTGGACAACAACTACGCCGCCCTCAGCCCCGAGGACGACCAACTCCCGGAGGACTTCAGCGCGCGCCGCACCGCCGCCTACCCAGGTGTACCGCGAAAGCATGCCGTTAGGCCCGCGACAAACGTTGAACGACGACAACGAGCTGCAGCTCTTCCGTCGTTTCACCTTCGGCGATCTCGCTCAGTTCCACGTCCTCGACACCCGTCAGTTCCGTGACGACCAACCGTGCGATGACATCTTCCCCGCCTTCATCGATGTGTGTCCGGAGATCGTCGACCCCAACAGCACCATGACCGGCGGGGAGCAGGAGCAGTGGTTGTACAACGGTCTCAGCCGCTCGCGCGCAATCTGGAACGTAATGGCACAGCAGGTGATGATGATGCAGTGGGACGTGGGCGCAGCCCTCGGTGCACCGGGAGCCTTCAACCCGGACGCCTGGGACGGCTACCAGGGCGCTCGCCAACGCCTACTCGACTTCCTCGCCGCCACCCAGCCCGCCAACCCGATCGTGCTCACGGGCGATATCCACTCCTCGTGGGCCGCGGACATCAAGGTGGACTTCGACGTGGCTGACTCCGACATCGTGGGCGCCGAGTTCGTATGTTCCGGCATCACGTCGAGCTTCGGTGACGAGAACGTGCCGCTGGTGGAGCTCACGCTGCCGTTCAACCCGCACATCCGCTTCTTCGATGGGTTGTTCCGCGGCTACGCCGTGTGCGAGGTGACACGCGAGCAATGGCGCACGGACTTCCGCGGTGTGGAACGGGTGAGCGATCCGAACTTCACCGTGCCGAGCCCGGACCTCGCCGTTAGCACGATCGCCAGCTACGGCGTGAACGCCGGCGTGCCGGGCGTGGTTGAGCTCTAGGATGATCTGAGGGGGATGATCTGAAGGGAGCGCCATCGATGGGCAGGTCCGTCGGCGGCGCGAAGGTCGTCTAGCCGGCGTCCGCGTTGCGCATGTTGTAGACCACGATCTGCATGCCCTTCACCTCGATGAGACCCTGCTCCTGCAGGCCCTTCAGCACGCGACCGGCCATCTCTCGGCTGCACCCCACCAGGCGCGCCAACTCCTGACGGCTGACCTTTATCTGCATGCCATTGCGATCCGGATGGGACATGGCATCGGGCGACTTGGACAAGTCCATCAGGGCTTTGGCGATGCGGCCCGACACGTCCATGAAGGCCAGGTCCGTGACCTTGCGATTGGTGCGATCGAGGCGGCCGGAGAGTTGCGTGGCGATCTCGAACAGCAAGGCGGGGTGATCAGCGGATAATTGCTTGAAGCGGGAATAGCTCATTTCAGCGAGTTCGCACTCCGAGCGCGTGCGCACCCAGGCCGAGCGTGCCGGCTCCTGATTGAAGAGCCCCATCTCTCCAAAGAACTGCCCCTTCGAGAGGTAGCTCAGGATCATCTCGCCGCCCTGCTCGTCTTCGAGCATCACTTCGACGGTGCCTTTCACCACGTAGTAGAGCGCGTCAGGTGTCGCGCCAGCATGGATGACCGTGGTGCGGTTCGGCACCGTCTTCATCCGTGCGTGCTTGAGGAAGATTTCGACGACGCCCATGGTGCTACCTAATGAAACGCCCCAGACGCGAGATGCGCCGGCGACGCTGGCCGTAAGAGATTTCGACACCGAAGGGGGTAGCGTAGCGCGTCGGTGCGCAGATGCCAAAGCCGCGGAGAGCCTGTGACCACCGTTTACGATCAGCGGACCGTAAGACTAGTGCGGCAGGCGGGCGCTACCGAACCAAAAGCTCATGAGACTGCGCCCGAGATCAGGATAACCTGCAGCGCAGTCCGGTATTGTCACGTACGCGTTGGCTCGCAGCTGATAGCAATCCGCAATGTCGCTCACGTCGTCCGAGGTGGAGACGATGATCGCGCGGATGGAACTCAACGCCTCGTCGCGCTTCACGGACTCGAGCAGGTCAGGGCGCGGCCCCGCACGAGGCTTCTTCAACGCCTCGACGCCATCGCGCACCGAGCCGATCTGCACGTCATAACCCGACTGCCTCAGAGCACGATCGATCAGCTTGCGATCCATGACATCGTCATCGACCGCCAATACGAAACCTTCATGAGGCACCTCCGGGAACGGACAAGGGCAAGGCGATCGTGACGCGCACCCCGTTCGAGTAGGCCGGATCAACCGTCAGCTTACCATCGTGGGTTTGTACGATACGGCGGCCGATAGACAGGCCGATACCGGTGCCCTCGATGTCTTCCCTGTGATGAAGCCGATGAAAGGACTCGAACACCCGTTCGTGGCTCTTGACCGGTATACCCACTCCGCGGACTTCGAAGTGGACCAAATCCACCCCCGCTCATGCTTCACCTCGGACCAGATACGAACCTTCGGTGGTGAGTCACCGGCGTACTTGCAGGCATTTGAGAACAGGTTCTGGAATAGCTGAGCCAGCAGTTCCGCCGAACCGTGCACACTCGGCAGCGAATCCACCACCACCTTCGCATTCGTCTCGTCCAAGGCGAGGGACGCGAGCGCCCGCCCCTCCACCACCACTTTTTGCAGATCGCAGAGCTGCCGCTCGATGGCGATGGACTCGAGCTTGGAAAGCTGGTGCAAGCTGCTCACGAGCCCCCGCATACGACGCACGCCCGTGGATATGCCGCGGACTACGTCCTGCACATCCTCGCTGACTTGCTCTGCGTTCTGCCCCAACTCCTCCTCGAGGATCTCCGTCAGCACCGCCACCTGGCGTAAGGGTGCCTGGAGGTCATGGGCGGCGATGTGGGTGAAGTCACGCAGGCTTTCGTTGAGCTGCGAGAGGCGTCGCTCTCGCGCGATACGCTCGGTCGCGTCCGTCGACATCACGAGCAGGCGGCGTTAACCACCCTCCGTCTCCATAGGCACCTTATCGGTGCTGATCCAGGCGCTCGCCCCATCTCGCGGCATGTAGCGCTCCTGGATGTTGAGCCTTGCCTCCCCCCTAGTCGGTGATGGCGAGGTCGTCATCGTGGTACTTCTTCGCCATGGTGGGAAACAGCTCGTAGGTATCGCTCCCGCGCAGGCTTTCTGCGTCCTCGAAACCCATCGAGTTCGCCGCCGCCCAGTTGCAGCGAATGATCTTATTCGCATCATCCTTCAGCCAGATCCGGGCCGGCATGTGCTCCAGAATCAAATCCAGCTCTCGGGAACGCGCCCTGATGTCTTCCTCGGCCTGCTTGAGCTGGGTCACGTCGGGGTGCGCGGCGAGCATCCGCAGGGGTCGTCCCTCGCCGTCGCGTACGGCGAGACCCCGACAACGTATCCAAACGGTGTGGCCCTTCGCGTGACGGTGGCGGACGATTTGGTCGTAGGGGTGAGCAGGGTCGTCGAAGTGGCCCTTGGCGTTCTCCAAGTCCACCTGGAGAACATCCGAGTTGATGATGCCCTGCCAGGCTGAAGACAGATGCGGCTTTCACTCCGGTCATAGCCTAAGGTCTCCCAGAAGCTGCGACTCATCCATCGTGTTCGGGCTGGCGTAGATCCCAGTGCCAGATGCCGTCGAGGCACCCGGCGCTCTGAAACTCGCGCTGGAGATAGTGCCCAGCGCGGCCTGCCCCGATCTCGCCACCGACACCACTCATGCAACATGCTCGCTTGGCTAGGTGCTCAACATGTTGATGGAAGACTCGACGGCCTCCAACATAGACTACCAAGGCCGGCAAAAATCGCGGTGACGGGCGCCTGACGAAGATGCTTGCCAATTTGGCAAGGCATAGACAAAAACGCCCCCGACGAGCGGGGGCGTTTGGTGTTGGCTGGGGGACTAGGATTCGAACCTAGGTTGACGGAGTCAGAGTCCGTAGTCCTACCACTAGACGATCCCCCAGTAGGTGGAACCGAGGCGCCGAATAACGATCAGCGCTTCGAGAATTGGGTAGCGCGGCGAGCCTTGCGCAGACCGACCTTTTTGCGCTCCACCTCGCGGGCGTCGCGCGTCACGTAGCCGGCCTTACGTAGGGGAGAGCGCAACTGATCGTCGTACTGCATGAGCGCGCGGGTGAGACCGTGGCGAATAGCGCCGGCCTGGCCCGTGGTGCCGCCGCCCGTGACGGTGACGGTGACATCGAAGCGGCCCACGAGCTCAGTGAGCTCCAATGGCTGCATGACGATCATGCGCGCGGTCTCACGACCGAAGAAGCGCTCCAGAGGCACGCGGTTGATGGTGAACTCGCCGGTGCCCGGACGCACGAAGACACGCGCGGTGGAGGTTTTGCGGCGGCCGGTGCCGTAGTAGTTGCTCTGCATGTTCATTCGCTAATAGCTCTCGCCGTCGCTCAGATGTCCAGCGGCTGGGGCTGCTGGGCTTCGTGCTTGTGTTCGCTGCCGGCGAAAACCTTCAGCTTGCGGTACATCTGCCGGCCTAGGGGCCCCTTGGGCAGCATGCCCTTCACCGCGATCTCGAGCACGCGCTCCGGCGAGCGCTCGATCATCTGGTTGAAGTTGCGCGTCTTCAGGCCGCCGATATACCCCGTGTGGTGGTGATACATCTTGTCGCTGGCCTTGTTGCCGGTGACGCGGATCTTCTCCGCGTTGACCACCACGATGTAGTCACCCGTGTCCACGTGCGGGGTGTAGATAGGCTTGTGCTTGCCGCGCAAACGGCTGGCAATCTCGGTGGCGAGACGGCCGAGCGTCTTGTCGGTGGCGTCGACCAGAAACCAGTCGCGTCGCACCTCAGCGGGCTTGGCGGAAACCGTCATTTTCATCATCTGCGGTGATACCGGGATGGCTGGGTGGTAAGGAGCCGGCAAGTATAGGTCCGGGTTTGGCTGCTGACAAGGCCGATACCACCGGACCCGCAGGCGAGCGAGTCTTCGCCTGCGATGCCTGCCGACAGGCGACTTAGAAGTCGTACTGTAGCGTGATCGCCGTGAAGGTATCGGTCGAAGCCGAGCCCTCGGGCACATCGGAGTTGTTGCGCAGGGTGTAGGAGAGGCCCAACGCCACATTGCCGATCAGCGTCGCCTTCACCTCGGTGATGGACTCGAACAACGTGTTCTCGCTGCCGCTCTCCACAGAGAAACGCTGGTTGAAGGAGCTAGACTCGGTGAAATTCCAGGTGTAGAGCGCAGCCGCGCGCGCGATCGCCTGGTTGAAGTCCGTGCCGTCGTTACGCTTCTGCTGCGTGGCACCGCCGCCGATCTCGCCGGACAGGAGGTGCGTGCCATTATCGATGAACGTGCGACCGTAACCCACCGTCTCGGTGATCTGGCGCTCGAAACCGCTGAAGAGGTCGCGATCGAAGTTGACCCGGCCGAAGATGTAGCTGCGATCGGTGATATCCCAGTTCGCCTGGTAGCCGGCCTGGTACCGTTCGGCGGTCGTGTCGGTCTCCCCCGTGTCCTGATCTTCTGCCGTAGCGCGCAGAGCGTTGGCGGTGAACTCGTGGCGCCAGTTGCCCGCCGCGTACACAGTGCCCAGGCCCACGGTCAGGCTGGAGGTATCTGCGTTTCCGGTGGTCGCCGCGAAACCGAGCTTGGCCGTGCCCGAGAAGCCCTTCTCTTCCTCATCCTGCGCCTGCGCGCCAAGGGAGAGTACGCCGGCTAGGAGACAGGTAAGGACTGGCGCCGCGCGACGGCGCAAAAAACTAGACTGGTGCGCGCTGAAGCGTCCCATGAGAAGTTCCTCGTAGTAATCGTGTTCGGCGGCACGGTGCGTGCTGCAGCCGTGTGGCGGCGCATCATACCAGCGAAATGTCGCCTATGCCCGTCCGGTCAACGACCCTTTACAATCGCGGGATGCGCGCGAATCTGACCTTGTCCGATCGTCTGCTGGTTCTCGGTGACCGTTTCCTGCGCCAGGTCGCAGGGCCCAAAACGGGCACCGTGGACATACCGCCGCAGACCACCGGTCGCCCCGTCCCAAAAGGCGAGCCCATCGATGAGTCGTTCGAGCTATCCGAGCGCGAGCGCGAGCTCGCGATCCGCCTCATGCGCGTCAATCACGCGGGCGAAGTCGCGGCCCAGGCTCTCTACCAAGGTCAGGCGGCGACGGCGCGCGACCCGCAGACCCGCGCCCATATGATGGCGGCCGGCGACGAGGAACGAGACCACCTAGAGTGGTGCGAAGTCCGACTGCAAGAACTCGGCGGTGCCACCAGCGCGCTCACGCCCTTTTGGTACCTCGGGTCCTTGGCGATCGGCGCTACTGCGGGCGCGAGCGGCGACCGCTGGAGCCTCGGTTTCGTCGCGGAGACCGAACGACAGGTCGAGGAGCATCTCACCGAACATCTCGCCCGCTTACCGGCGGGCGACACCCGAAGTCGCGCCATTCTCGAGCAAATGCAAGCGGATGAGGTGCGTCACGGCGCGGCAGCGATGGCTGCAGGCGGTAGCGAGCTACCTTCAGCAGTTCGTGGCGTCATGCGCCACGTCGCCAAGGTGATGACGCGCGCCGCGTACTGGATCTGACGCGAAGCACACAACACGTCGCTAACGCTTGCCGATCTCTCGATCAAATGAGACCCGCGTCACGACGCGGGCTCGATCAATTACGTCTAATCGTCGACGCGATGACGCGCTTCCCTTGGCGCATGGAGTATCGCAGCTGCCTAGCCGTTTGGGGGAACGGCGTGCCCGGTTCACATTCATCGGGCGTCAGGTGTGACGGAACCTTCAGTAACCGGCAGGGCGGCCGATACTAGGCAACGTAAGCCGGCCGCGAGGTCGGTCAGGTGGCAACACGGCTCGCCGTGTTCCACTTCCGCAAACCAGGCAGCAGCAACCCCGGGCACGTGCCGGGCGAGAGCTACCGCACGTTTTCAGCCAGCGTCCGAGAGGCCACCGATGGAAAACCTTGCGAACCCCGCCAAGCCCTTAAGCGACATTCCGGCGATCAACCGCTTCTTGAGCTATTGCCGAATCCGCACCGTACCGTCGAAGACGGTCGTGATCCATGCCGGCGACGTCCCCGACACCCTCTACTACATCGTAGACGGCTCCGTCGAAGTGATGATCGAAGATGAGGACGGCAACGAGATGGTCCTCGCCTATCTCAACAAGGGACAGTTCTTCGGCGAGATGGGCCTGTTCTACGAGCAGCCCGCCCGCTCCGCCTGGGTGCGCACCCGTCGCGCCTGTGAGATCGCCGAGATGACCTACCCGCGCTTCCGGCAAATCGCCAGCGAGAGCCCAGGCCTTGTGTTCGAACTGGCCACGCAGCTCGCCAGCCGCTTGGATCGCACCAACCGCAAGCTTGGCGACCTCGCCTTTGTGGACGTGACCGGTCGCATCGCCCACGCCCTAATGGATCTGTGTGGTGAGCCCGATGCCTTAGGCCACCCGGACAACTTCGGCGTGCAGATCAAGGTCAGCCGTCAGGAGCTCGCGCGTCTAGTCGGCTGCTCTCGCGAGATGGCCGGCCGAGTGCTGAAGGTGCTTGAGGAGCAGGGCTTGATCACCGCCAGCGGCAAGACCATCGTGGTCTACAACATGCGCAATCAGCAGCCGGCCGAGCCCATCGCCCGCTGATTGGCAGCAGTCTGCGAGGTGCGCGGCGTGACGTCGCGCACCTCGGGTTGGCACCACCCTCAGGTGCCCTCTGCCCCAGCTGCTAGTGCTTCGCGCATGGCACTGATCGTCGCAGCGTAATCATCCGCACCGAAGATCGCAGACCCCGCCACGAAGGCATCGGCGCCCGCCGCTGCGACCTCGGCGATGTTGTTCACCTTGACCCCGCCGTCCACTTGCAAGCGAATCGGATGGTCCACATCCGCTATGCGCGATGCGAGGGCGCGAATCTTCGGGAGCGCTGAAGGCAGGAAGCTCTGCCCACCGAACCCAGGGTTCACGGACATCACCAGAATTAGATCGACGCGATCCATCACGTGATCCAACCATTCGATCGGCGTGGCCGGATTGAGCGCCACCCCCGCCTTCGCCCCACACTCGCGAATCAAGCCTAGGCTGCGATCCAGATGGTCCGTGCCCTCCGGATGGATCGAGATCCAATCGGCCCCCGCAGCAGCGAACTCGCCGATCAACCGATCCACGGGCCGACACATCAGGTGTACGTCCAAAGGCGCCGTAATCCCGTAGCCTCTTAAGGCCCGAGCAATCTCCGGCCCAAATGTCAGATTCGGCACGTAGTGACTGTCCATCACGTCGAAGTGCACCACATCCGCCCCAGCCGCCAACACCGCTGCGACCTCCTCCCCCAAACGGGCAAGGTCAGCCGACAAAATAGAAGGCGCAATCACAAACCCCATCAATCCATCCCCCAAGTTCCAATATCACCGCCCCCAGGCGTGCGCAGCGAGGCCACCAGGCGTGAACGCCGCGATGCGCCGAACCTGGAAGTGGACGCCTGAAGGTGTCTCTGGGGGTGCAGCTTTGCGTCGGGGTGGAGGCTAGAAGGCGGAGCGTAGACCGACTGGGTGAACACTCCCCTCCCCACCCCAACGCGCAGCTGCACCCCCTGAGACTCCTCAGGAGCGGGAGGAGCGGATTAGGTCGTATGCCTCGCGAATCTGCCGCGTACGCTCCTCCGCCAAACGCACCATATCCTCCGGCATATCCCTCCCAACCAACTTATCCGGGTGATGCTGATTCATCAGCCGCCGATAAGCCTTCTTCACCGCACTGTCGCTCGCATCGCGATCCACGCCGAGCAGCCGGTAGGACTGCTGCAAGCGCTCCGTCGGCGTGATCTGCACCGCCCGAGCGGTGCCATGGCGACGGACCAGCGCCTCGAGCCGAGACAGCTCCGCACGCGAGATACCCAAGCTGCTCGCTGCTCGGTTCAGCACCGATCGTTGGTCCTCACTGAGCTCCCCGTCAGCGAGGGTGACCTGAATCTGAATCTCCATGAAGGTGCGCAGCAGATCGGGGTGGTGGCGGCACTTGCCGTGAAAGCGACGCAGGGTCGCCGGTGCATCGAAGTCTGGGTGCTTGCCTTCATTGAACAGCGTGATTGCGGAGCGGGTCTGCTCTTCGTTTAGCTGCATTCGCTGCATGACTTCCCGGGCGACGCGGATCTCCTGCTCGGACACGCGACCGTCGGCCTTAGCCGTGTGCCCCATCATCCAGAAGGTGGCCGTGAAGAACTCGAACTGAACTTCGCGCACATCCTGATCGCCCTCGGTCCGACCGAGCCGGTGGCGCGAGAGGCCGACGTCGAACTGGTGCCCGACGACCACGCCGACGATCGCACCCAGCCACTGCCCGGCCATGAAGCCCAGCACGCCGCCAGCAAATTTTCCCCATAGCACTTGGTTCATCGAGAAACCTTACACTTGCGCACCCGCAATTTTAGCGGCCCTGGCCCCACGATTTCAGTAGGGGCTGCCGATGGCGGCACCAATGGCATACTCTGCGATCGCACACCGACGCGCCGCCCCACTGCCGAGCAAAGTACCCATGTCAGCCGAATCCCCCGCGCCCTGCGTTTATGAATCCGACATCGGCGGCCTCGAGTTGATCGCCCGCGGCAAGGTTCGCGACGTCTACGCCGTGGACGAGAACCGCCTGCTGATCGTGGTCAGTGATCGACTATCCGCCTTTGACGTGGTGCTACCAGACCCGATCCCCGGAAAGGGCGAGGTGCTGAACGGTATCGCGGGCTTCTGGTTCGACCGCACTCAGCACATCGTGCCCAACCACCTCCTGCGCGATGGCCTCGATGACCTTCTGGCGCACCATGGGGCCGGAGTCTACAGCTCGCGGGCAATGCTCGTGCGTCGCCTGAAACCCTTGCCCATCGAAGCCGTCGTGCGCGGCTACCTGCTAGGGTCTGGGTGGCTGGACTATCAGCGGACGGGCGAGGTGTGCGGCATCGCCTTGGCGCCGGGCATGCGCCAGGCGCAGCAGTTGCCAGAACCCCTGTTCACTCCAGCGACGAAGGCGGCGGTCGGCGATCACGATGAGAACATCAGCTTCGCGCAGTGCACCGCGTTGGTGGGGGGGGACGTGGCAGCGCGGGTCCGCGAGGCGTCGATCAGCCTCTACCAGTTCGCCGCCCAGTACGCGGCCACCCGAGGCATCATCATCGCGGACACCAAATTCGAATTCGCCATGGATGGAGATGACCTCATCTTGATCGACGAGGCCCTCACGCCGGACTCCTCGCGCTTCTGGCCCGCTGAGAAGTACGCTGTGGGAAGCAGCCCACCTAGCTTCGACAAGCAGTTCGTTCGCGACTACCTCTCGACCTTGGCGTGGGATCGTTCGCCGCCAGCACCATCTCTACCCGCGGAGGTGATCGAGGGCACAGTGGCACGCTACCGGCGAGCCCTCGAATTGCTCATGGGCTGATGACCCGCCTCAGTCGCCGGCGATCGTCATCTCATCGAGCAGGATTGAGCCGCAGTGCACGGCGCCGCGACGATCCACATCCGTACCAATTGCCTGGAGCCCTGAGAACATTGCGCGCAGGTTGCCGGCGATAGTGACCTCGTGCACGGGGTAGCGAAGCTCCCCACCTTCCACCCAGAAGCCGGCGGCACCTCGCGAGTAGTCCCCGGTCACCATGTTGACACCCTGACCGATTAGCTCGGTCACCAAGAAACCACGATCCATACGCGCCAGGAGCGCCTCGAAGTCGAGCTCCTCTCCCTCAGCGGTAGCCGCTGGAACCAGGGTGTTCCACGCGCCACCGCAGTGGCCTGTAGTGTGCAATCCCAGCTTACGTGCGGAATAGCTGGAGAGCAGGTAGCCCATCACCACCCCATCGCTAAGCAAGTCTCGATCGCGAGTAGCGACGCCCTCTTGATCGAAGCTTGCGCTGGCCAAGGCGCCCGGTAGGTGAGGCCGCTCCATCATCTGCACGAAGGCGGGGAACACCTGCTCGCCCGCAGCGTCGAGTAGAAACGATGCTTCGCGGTACTGGGCGCCGCCCCGAAGGGCGCCGAGGAACGAGCCGATCAAACCGCGCGCGTGCTCTGGCGGCAGCAGCACCGGCGCCTTGGTGGTGGCGATCTTGCGGGCCCCCAGGCGGCGGAGCGTGCGCTGCGCCGCCCTGAGCCCCACAGCTTCCGGCGACTCCAAGTGTTCCGGCGCCCGCGCCACCGAGTACCAGTAGTCCCGCTCCATGTTGCCGTCACTGCTCGCGAGCACGCTGCAGCTGAGCGAGTGGCGAGTGCTGGTTCCGCTGCCGACAAACCCCCAGCTGTTGCCGTAAACGCGGCAGCCGCGGCTCGTGTGCACGGACCCTCCTTCGGAGTTGTCGACTCGATCGTCCGCCTCCAGGGCAGCCGCCTCGCAGCGCCGAGCCAGCTCGATCGCCGCATCCGGCTCGAGGGACCAGGGGTGATCGAGGCCTAGATCAGGGGACTCGACAGCCATCAACTCTCGATCGGCCAGCCCCGCACACGGGTCCTCAGCGGTGAACCCAGCGATGCTGCACGCCTTGCCCACCGTGTCTTCCAAGGCCGCGTCGGCGAAGTCGGCGGTGCTGGCGGTGGCCTTGCGTTGGCCGAAGTAAACCGTCACCGCGACACCGCGGTCGCGAGTTTGCTCGAGGGTCTCCACCTCCCCGAGCCGGACGGTCACACCTAAGCCGGCGCCGGCGCTGGCAGCGGCCTCTGCTTGCGAGGCGCCACGCGCAACCGCCATCTGCAGGACTCGTTCGACGACCCGCTGCAACTCATCGGCATCCGCCGACGGTTGCGTGACAGCCAGGGCGGTTTCGTTCATACGGTTCTTCCCAACGATGCGGACCGGTAGGATTCTACCCATGGAGGACCTTGAGCACGACGACGGACCTAGCAAGTCGCAGCGCAAACGGGACGCGCAGGCGCTGCAGGCGCTCGCCGTGTCGCTGGTGGAGCTTTCCGACGAGCAGCTGGCACGCATCCCGCTGCCGGAAAAACTCTACGACGCAATTCGGGCGACGCGACGCATCACCTCCCATGGCGCGCTACGTCGCCAGCGCCAGTATCTCGGCAAGTTGATGCGCCGCGCCGACCACGAACCGATCCGTGAGGCCCTCGCCCAACTGGAGCGTGAAGCGAACGGGCAGACCCAGCATTTCCACACCCTTGAGCACTGGCGCGACCGTCTTCTAGCCGAGGGTGACGTGGCGATCGACGAACTCCTAGCGAGCTTCCCTCACCTCGAGCGGGCGCCCTTGCGGCATTTTGTGCGCCAAGCACGACAAGAGCGTGAAGCGCACCTTCCACCGCGGTCTGCCCGAGCCCTCTTCCGCCACCTGCGCGAGCGCATCACACCGCCAGCGCCAGAACAGGACGAGAGCGCCCCCCTGCCTGAGACGCCCATTGCTGGTGCTACACTTCAAACGATGCAAGCACGAGTAGGCATCATCATGGGATCGCGCTCCGACTGGGAGACCATGCGATCGGCCAGCGAGACGCTGAGCGCCCTCGGCGTGGCCCACGAGAGCCGTGTGGTCTCCGCCCACCGCACACCGGACTTACTTTTCAAGTACTGCGAGCAGGCGCGCGGGCGCGGACTCAAGGTGATCATCGCCGGAGCGGGCGGCGCTGCCCATCTACCTGGCATGGCCGCCGCGAAAACCGAGCTGCCGGTGTTGGCAGTGCCGGTGATGTCGAAGGCCTTGGCAGGAATCGACTCCTTACTCTCCATCGTGCAAATGCCTAAGGGCATCCCCGTCGGCACGCTCGCCATCGGCCCAGCCGGCGCCCAAAACGCCGCTTTGCTAGCCGCCGCCATCCTCGCCAACGAGGATGACGAAGTGCATACAGCGCTCACTGCGTTCCGTCGTCAGCAGACCGAACGCGTGCTTGCTGACCCAGATCCCAGCCAACCACCCCCCGCGGACTGACCCATGAAAATAGGAATCGTCGGCGGCGGTCAGCTCGCCCGAATGATGGTGCTTGCCGGCTATTCGCTGGGCCAAGAGTTCCTGATCCTAGACCCCAACGAACGCACGAGCGGCGGCCAGGTCGCGCCTATGATGCTCGGCAACTACGGCGATCCCGAACGCCTCAGGGCTATGGCAGGCCGGGTCGACGTGCTCACCTTCGATTTGGAGAATGTGCCGGCCCCCGTGCTTCGCCAGGTGGCGGCCCCGCACCTCTACCCTCCCGTCGACGCACTCGAGACCTGCCAGGATCGCCTGAACGAGAAAACACTGTTCGACGAGCTTGGAATCTCGGTGGCAGGCTACCGCCCGGTGAATGAGCTCGACGAGCTGTTCGATGCCGTGAGTGAGCTCGGCTTACCCCTGGTGCTAAAAACGCGTCGCCTCGGCTACGACGGCCGCGGCCAGCGGGTGCTGAGGGAAATCGACGACATCGAGCCGGCCTGGCAAGCCTTGCGCGGCGTGCCCTTGCTCGCGGAGCAGTTCGTTCCCTTCGATGGCGAGGTGTCCATCGTCGGCGTGCGCAGTAGGCAGGGCGAGATCCTGACCTACCCCCTAAGCCTGAACAAGCATCGCGATGGCATCTTACGTACGTCGATCGCTCCGGCTCCCGTAGACCCAGCGCTAGAGGTAACCGCTCGGGAGCAGCTAGAGCGGGTAATGACCCGCTTCGACTACGTGGGCGTACTGACGATAGAGTACTTCGTCAAGGATGGGCAGCCGCTCGCCAATGAGATGGCACCGCGAGTGCATAACTCAGGCCATTGGACTATCGAGGGGGCAATTACCAGCCAATTCGAGAACCATATCCGGGCCGTCGCCGACCTACCTTTGGGCAGCGTCGCCTTGCGCTGTCCGAGCGCCATGGTCAACTTCATCGGCACCATGCCCGCCCCGGATAAGGTGCTGGCTATACCAGGCGCCAACCTGCACGACTACGGCAAGTCGGCTCGCCCGGGGCGCAAGCTGGGCCATTGCACGGTCATCGGCGTGGACGAAGCCGAGCTGCACGAGCGCCTAGCGCGAGTGGAGGGACTAATCGCTGATCAGGCCTAGCCGCTAGGCACTCTCATCACCTAACGCTTTCTTTTGCTCTACCGATAAGGAGTACACGGAACGCGGCCCCTTGCGATGCTCGACCTTTAGGGCCCTAAGCCAGCGCGTGTAGGCAGACCACCCATCGCGCGCGCTACCGACAGTGCGGCAGGCGTGGCCGTTGGGCGTGAAATCAAACACCGTTTCTTCCTTGCTTTGGTCTTCCAATTGCCCTGAGTCCCTTGGTGTGCCTGTGCGATGTTACTAGAGACTAGCGTTGCCGCGGCGCGGACACTGTGAGGTTCATCACAAGGCCGCTCGTAGCGCAGCGCACAACTCAATCAGCGAAAACGTGTTCGAGGAGAAGCCTCATGGGCGTTCACCGTTACTCCGTACCATCGCCAACGCTAGTTGAGCTCGAAGTCGATGCGCGTGGCGTAGGGGATGATGCCGTCCTGCTGCTGCCATCCCTCGGCCGCGGTCGCGGTGACTTCGATGGGCTCGTCGAAGCATTGACTCGCGAGGGCTTTCGCACCTTGGCACTAGACCCTCGCGGAATAGGTCATAGCGACAAGGCCACCTTCGAACACCTCACTTTGCATAGCCTGGCAGACGATGCGGTGGCCGCGTTGGATGCGCTCGCCATCGAACGCGCGCACGTGATCGGTCACGCCTTCGGCAATCGAGTCGCGCGCTGTGTGCAAGCCGATCACCCCGACCGGGTGCGTTCGCTGATCTTGCTGGCGGCTGGCGGAAAGGTGCCACCGGTGGAGGAAGCCGTGGACGCCTTCCGTCGCTTCGTCTCTACGCCCTTAGCGCCAGACGCCTTTTTGAGCGAGGTGGCGCAGGCCAACTTCTCACCGGCGGGTGACCCCAGCGCGTGGGCCGACGGATGGTGGCTGGAGACGGCGCGTGGCCAGGCGACGGCCGCCGGCCGCGCGTCGCTCGAGGATTGGTGGCTACCGCGCGGCGAGGTGCAGGTGTTGATCGTGCAGGGGCTTGACGACCGAATGGCACCCCCGGAAAACGGCCGTTCGCTACGCGATAGCCTTGGCGCGCGCGCACGTTTGGTGGAAGTGGAGCGGGCAGGCCACGCCCTACTGCCGGAGCAACCTGCCAAGGTGGAAGCAGCGGTGCTCGCGTTTCTGCACGGTCAGCGACCTAGCTGAGGCGACCGGGTCAAACCCCCAGAGTGGATTTACTGGCTGCGCGGGCGTGGCGCCGCTGCGGGTTGGCACAGGTCTCCGACCAACTTGCCCAAAACCCCCCGGGCGCGCAGGAACTCTCCGCGCCGGTAGATCTCGATCTCTACGCGCTCGCCGATCTGCAACTCCCGCACGCGCGACACGAGCTCGCCGGCCAGGTAAATGGCTCGGCCGTCCATTGAGACGATGAAGTCACCAATGCGCAGGCCAATCAACGCCGCCGGTGACCCACGGTTTACGTTAACCACCGGCACGCCATTTTTGACGCCCTCGTACTCCCAACTCCCAGCCGCGTTCCCAAAGATCACGTCTTGCAAGTCGCGTACGTTCACGCCGAGGCAAGGCGTCGGGGGATCGGCGTCGAAGTCCTGCGCGAGTACGGCACAGCTGAGGAACATAAGCCCGAGGGGGCTCCACAAGCGGTAGCGCTTCGCGCTCATCGAACAGTCTCCTTCGCACGGGATTTGGCCGGGGAGGGGCAGCCCACCTGTCGCAAGACCCTAGTGTAGGACCGATTACGTCGGCAAAGGAATGAACTCCTGGTCATCTCCCGGCACCTTTTCGAAACGACCGTCGCGCCAATCGCGCTTAGCTTGCTCGATGCGGTCGGGATCGCGGGCGACGAAGTTCCACCACAGGTGGCGGGGGCCGAGTGGCGATCCGCCCACCACGATCAATCGAGCGCCGTGCGCTCTCCCACGCACGGCTAGATCGGCGTTCTCAGCAGTCACGCCCATCACGCCGTCGGCGATCTCATCCTGCTCGTCCACGGTAATCGCACCTGATGCCACGTAGACGGCAAGTTCTTGTGCCTCGCGGGGGATGCTAAGGGCTTGGTCCGCCGCAAGCGTCACATCGAGGTAGAGCGTCGGGGATAAGGTGCGCACGGGGGACGTAACTCCCAGGGCGTCTCCCATCACCACCCGGACCGTCACGCCAGCTACGTCGACCGAGGGAATCGTCTCGGCAGGGTAGTGGTCGAAGGCGGGGTCCGCCTCCTCGTGCGCATCAGGCAAGGCCATCCACGTTTGGATACCGTCCAAGCGCGAAGGCTCCGACAGATCGGGCCCTGCCCGCTCCGAGTGCACGATGCCACGCCCCGCGCGCATCAGGTTGACCGCGCCCGGGCGAATCAGCTGCGCGTAGCCGAGGCTATCGCGATGCATGATCTCGCCTTCGAACAGGTAGGTCATGGTAGACAGACACACGTGGGGATGAGGGCGTACGTTGATCCCCTTGCCTGGGGCGAAGTTGGCCGGCCCCATGTGATCGAAGAAGATAAACGGCCCAACCGATCGGCAGCGACCCGCCGGCAGCACCCGTCGTACCTCGAACTCACCGATATCCTTTGCCTTCGGGCGAATGAATCGGCTGAGCGTGTCACTGCGCGGCGTCGCGGAATCGTCTGGCGATGAGCAGGAATGAGCGGTCATGGCGAGGATGTCCGAGCGTTGTGCGTACGTAGTCATGACCGGATTGACCGGTCACCCTGAAACAGGTCACCAGGCTACCGCTCACCGCGTGTCTCGAGGCTACCCTAAGGGCCGGTCACCGTGTCGCGTGACGCGGCACCTCGTGTGCCCGCGGGGACTCCGCCGCCACGTGCCGAACGAAAGCTCTTCAGCAGTAGCGACCTCGACGGTGTTTGGATGATCCCTCTTTCCTGGCAACCCACCCAGCAGGCGGCCCGCGAGGGGCTCGCCCGCTTTATGCCCAACGCAGGAACGCAGTACGCGCGCCTTCGCAACCACGATGAAGGTCCTGAACAGCGCCGCAATGTCTCCGGCCTGTCGCCGTGGCTACGTCACCGCCTGGTGCTGGAACAGGAGGTCATCAAGGCGGCCGTGGCCCGCCATGGGCTGGGAGATGCGCAGAAGTTCGTGCAAGAGGTCTACTGGCGCACCTACTTTAAGGGATGGCTCGAACAGCACCCCGACACATGGACCAGGTGGTTGGCCCAGCTGACGGAGGATCAAGCAGGTCTCGACGCCGATCGGGCCCTGCGCGAGCGCTACGTGCAAGCGCTATGCGCGCGCACCGGAATTGACTGCTTCGATGCCTGGGCGCAGGAGCTGGTGCAGACCGGTTACCTACACAACCACGCGCGCATGTGGTTCGCGTCGATTTGGATCTTCACCCTCCAGCTGCCGTGGTCGCTCGGCGCAGCTTACTTCTACGAGCACCTGCTGGATGGGGACCCAGCCTCGAATACGCTCTCCTGGCGCTGGATCGCCGGCCTGCACACGCGCGGCAAGCACTACCTGGCGCGGCCGGACAACATCGCCAAGTACACGGGCGGCCGCTTCAACCCGTCAGGCCAGCTGAACACCCACGCGCAGGCACTCGAGGAATCGGATGAGGAGCGTCCACAGCGGGTGCCGCTCACCCTCGCGCCGACACCGCCAGCCCGAGATGTTCGCCTCGCGCTACTGGTTACCCAGGAAGACTGTCACCCCCAATCTCTGCCATTGCCCAGTCAACCCATCGCTATTGGCGCGTTGCCGGTAAGCGCTGGCGCGGCCTCGGCACCGCCTCGAAGTCCCGAGCAACTCGCCTTCAGCAAAGGCGCCGTCGCCGAGGGCTTGCGCGCTGGGGCCGACCACTACGGGCTCGAAGCCATGACCTTCGATTCGAAGGATTGGTCGAGAGGTGTCCTATCCTGGGCGCAGGCACATTCGCTGCAGGCCGTGGTCACTGCCCACGCACCGATCGGACCCACGCGCAGCGTGCTGGACAACCTCACGAAAGAGTTAGCAGCGGCCGACATTGCATTGATCCAACTGCGGCGCGACTACGACACGCTCGCTTGGCCTCACGCGAAGGCGGGATTCTTCGGATTGAAGAAGAAGATCGCCAGCTTGATCGACGCGCTTCCCGCCTAGGGCGACCCCGTGGACGGCTCGGCACAACCGCTCATCATGAGCTGGCGCAGCACTGCCCTAGCGCTGCCCCTGTTGTGTGGCGCCGTGTGCCTAGGGCACCTCTATGCGAGAGAGCTAGAGCGGCGTTCCGTCGGCTGGCTGATGGTCTTTTTCGCTTGCGCCACCGTGACGGTGATACCTCAGATCATTGGCTTCGCTGGCGCTTACGATCGATGGCCCGACCTTACCTTCGCGCCGCTCGATTTGGCTATGTGGTTTGGTCCCACGCTGTACCTGCACGCCCACAGCCTCGTCCACCGCAAGCCCCCGCCGTGGCATTGGTGGCTGTTCGCTCCAGGCGCCGCCTATGTTCTCTACCAGAGTTGGGCCTTCCTACTGCTGCCCGACGTACCGACCAAATGGGCCTTCAACGACGCTGTGCACGAGCCCTACGTGCTGCCCATGGTATTCCTCGGGGCGCTCGCCCTGGTGATCTTCGCACTGGTACAGATCTGGAGGCTGCGGCGAAGCTACCTGCGCTGGTTGGCGGATCATCACTCCGACGGCGATCGCTTCGAGCCACGCTGGCTCCTGCGCTTCGTGCTTGTCGGCACGCCACTGGCGGTGGTGTGGGCGCTGGAGTACGTGCTCGGCAGCGCCTTCGGACTGGACTACTTCGAGCGCTACTGGGGCAACTTCGCTGCCGTCGTCCTGCTGTTCCTTCTCTGCAGCGAAGCGCTGGCACGCATCGACGCGCAGTTTCCAAAGATCGACACCAAGCAGGCAAGCGCCCCGCCAACCAGCGAGGAAACTAGAGACTGGCAGGCCGAGGGGGAACGCTTGCGCGAGGCCGCCTTGGCCCAGGGGTGGCATCTGCAGGCGGGTCTCTCGCTGCAACGCCTGTCGCGACTATTTGGCATGAACCAGTCCTACCTCTCGCGCACGCTCAATCAAGGGCTGGAGCAAACCTTCTCCCAATTCGTGAACGGCCTGCGCGTGGAGCATGCGAAATCCCTGCTGAGCAACCCCAACCTGTCTTTGCTCGAGATCGCCCACGACAGCGGCTTCGGTTCGAAGGCCAGCTTCAATCGTGCCTTTCGCGAGCATGCAGGCACCACACCTAGCCAAATGCGCCAAGAGTTGACGTCTCAAAGGAGCGAAACGCGTCCGAATACCGGGTGATGCGGCGCCTTGACCGTGGCACTCGAGTGAGAGTCACGGGGTACTCGCCACTTGGATGACTCTCCCATGACGCGTCGTTCTTCCCCTAGCGCGCTGCGCACGGTGCTACTTTGCTTGGCCTTAGTCGGCATGAACCACCTAACCGCCACGGCGGACATTCCTGGCGATAGGCAACTAAGTGCGGATCAAGTCGTGGCCGACGTCGCCCTAGCCGAGCGCGCTTACGCAAGGGTTCATCCGGGATACACACGGTATGCGGATGAGGACACGCTAGCGGATGCGTGGGAGGCGCTGCGCGTCCACGCCCAAAAGGAAGGCGGCATGCGCACCTCCGCGCTCTACCTGGCTATCTCGCGCATCCTGCCCCTGATCCGCTGCGACCACACTAAAGCGGAGCTGCCCGTTGCCCTGCGCGAGGGGCGATCCGCAGCTCCCTTGTACCTACCGCTGCGCTGGCAGTGGGTCGATGAGCGGGCGCTGGTGCGCTACGCGCCACCAACCCTCGGCATCGACGCGGGGGATGAGCTGCTCGCGATCGATGGCGTACCCATAATCCAACGCGTGGCCGAGGTGGCAGCCCTTGTGCCCGTGGACGGCTACACCGACCACGCGCGCGCCGGCGAGATGGGGGCGTCCTTGGAGTTCATGGGAGGCGCGGTGGAACACTTCGGAGCCCTGCTGCGCCCCCCTCAGGTCACCGCGCGGTTGACCGTGCAAGGCCCTGAAGGGGTTGAGCGCACGGTAGACGTGGCACGTGTCGATCACAGCGCCTGGACCGCCATCGGCACGGCGCAAGGCCGCGCACGCAACTTTAAAGATGCGGTCACCTTCGAGCGTATCGGAGACACTGCGGCGTACCTGCGCGTCGACACCTTCGTCAACTACCGCGACCCCGTCGATCCACACTCGCTATACGCACCGATCTTCCGATCGCTCGTGGATGAAGCGCGCGAGACCTTGATACTCGACCTCAGGCGCAACGGCGGTGGCTCCAACGACGCCGCACAGGGCCTGCTCGCCTACCTGATCGAGAGCCCCATGCGCATGCACACGGACATGCGGGTGGCGACCCTCGATCTTGACGATCTACGCGACCACCTGAGCACCTGGGACAAGCGCGCCCTTAAGCCGAACCGCTTGGGCTTCCGCAAGCGGGAGGACGGCACTTACTCCCTGCGCACCTTTGTCTCCGACGACCTCAAACGCATCAAGCCGCGTCGACCCTCCTTTAGAGGAAGGCTCCTGGTGCTGATCGGCGCGGACAATTCCTCTGGTAGCACCAACCTGTCGGCGATCCTCGCCGAGCAGGACCGCACGACGCTCATCGGCGAAGCCACGGGGGGCAGCGCGGAGGGACCGACGGCGGGACTGCTATTCACTCTTACCCTACCGAATAGCGGCATTCGCACGCGCCTGCCGTTCTTCCGCTACAGAAACAACGTCAGCAGCTTTGAGCCTGGCATGGGACTGGCGCCAGACATCGCGGCTCCACAGACCTTCGCGATCGCGCGTGCGGGAGGCGACCCGGCGATGGAGGCCGCCCTAGAGCTCATCGAGCGCTGAGCGTTTGCATTAGCCCGTCCCACCCACGGTTAGACCATCGATCTTCAAAGTGGGTTGACCCACGCCGACGGGCACGCTTTGCCCTTCCTTTCCACACACGCCCACACCACGATCGAGGGCCATATCGTTACCCACCATGCTCACCCGCGTCAGCACGTCCGGGCCGTTACCGATCAGGGTTGCGCCCTTCACGGGGCGAGTGAGCTTGCCGTCTTCGATCAGCCAGGCCTCGCTGGCGGAGAAGACGAATTTGCCCGAGGTAATGTCCACCTGACCGCCGCCGAAGTTGCTGGCGTAGAGGCCGCGATCGACGGAGGCGAGGATCTCCTCAGGATCGTGTTTACCGGAGAGCATAAAGGTGTTGGTCATGCGCGGCATGGGCACGTGCGCGAAGGACTCGCGGCGTCCGTTCCCCGTCGGCTTCATGCCCATCAGGCGCGCGTTCATCTTGTCCTGCATATAGCCGCGCAGAATGCCGTTCTCGATCAACACGGTTTCGCCGGTTGGCGTTCCTTCGTCATCGACATTGAGAGAGCCGCGACGATCGGGGATGTTGCCCTGATCCACCACGGTGCACAGGGGAGAGGCGACCTGCTCGCCGAGACGACCAGCGAAGGCTGAGGTTTTCTTCCGGTTGAAGTCGCCTTCCAGGCCATGCCCAATCGCTTCGTGCAGCAGCACGCCCGGCCAGCCTGGGCCCAGCACCACGGTCATGGTGCCCGCAGGTGCCTCCTCGGCCTCGAGATTCACCAGCGCCTGCTCTACGGCACGGCGCGCGTAGTCCATGGCGCGATCGTCGGTCACGAAGTAGTCGTAGCCAAAACGTCCACCACCGCCGGCACTGCCGACCTCTCGCCGCCCGTCGCTCTCGGCGATGACGGTGACGTTGAAGCGCACCAGGGGTCGGACATCCGCCGCAAAGGTGCCGTCGGTGGCAGCAACCAACATGGTCTCCAACTCGCCGGATAGGCTCACCATCACCTGCCGCACGCGCGGATCCAGAGCTCGGGTACGCTTGTCGATGTCCTCGAGCAAGGCCACCTTGGCATCGTCCGAGAGCGTATCGAGGGGATCGACGGGCACGTAGAGCTGCGGACGATCGGGCGAGCGCCACGCCTGCACGGCGCCGGCGTCGCCCGCTGCGGCAATGGCGCGGGCCGCGCGTCCAGCCTGCTCCAGCGCCTTCGGCGCGATTTCATCCGAATAGGCAAAGCCGGTCTTCTCCGCGCTCACTGCGCGTAGTCCCGCGCCGTGATCGATGCTGTGGCTGGCGTCCTTGACCATGCCGTCCTCAAGCGACCAACCCTCGCTACGCGAGGCTTGCAGGTACACATCGGCGTAGTCCACCTGCCGATCTAGCATGCCTCCCAGCAGCCTTTCTAGCCGGGTCTCATCGAGGCCGGACGGCGCCAGCAGCGTGCGCCGTGCGGTCTCCAGCGTAGCGTCAGTCATCGTGTCCTCACTTAAGTCAATTCCATCAGCGGCCGCGTGGCCTGGGCGCCACTGGGCTCTCATCCGCTTCGCGCCGCGCGGCCTCGCCGCGCGCGCTTGGCAGCGCCACCCGCTGCACGGTCGGCTCCGCCCAAGGGCCGGTGATCCGGTACTCCGTACGCGACAGATCCTTCAGGGGCTCTTTCATCAGCTCGGTGAAGATGAGAAGCGCCGCACCGACCACCGGGCCACCGGCGAGAGCGCCGGCGACCGGTAGGGGCGATCCCACGTTGGCCACCACCACTGCAGTCTGATCATAGTCTCGACTGACCAGGCCCGTCCGCCCGCTGATGCGCACATCAGCGGTTTGCCCGAGCAGCTGAAGGTCGTCGGTATAGGCATCGCCGTCGGCGATCGTGAAGGTGCCGGAGATCTCGTCGAAACCGAGACCCTTATCGAACACATCCCGAAAATCCAACTCTAGGCGCCTAGGTAAGGCGGCCACGCTCATCAGGCCGAACACCTTGCCCGCCCCCGGACGCACATTCATGAGCTGACCCGATTCGATCTTCACCGCGATTTCACCGGCCAGCCCATCATCCAGAGCCAAACGCGGTGGGCCGGTCCAGCGGAAGTTCGCATCCAAACTCGCGGCACTCGCGCTCATCGATCCGGCGAAACCGAGCCGCTCGAGGGTTGACAGGAGATCGGTGCTACCGATGGCGAGCGTCAGCGATGACGCTTGCTTGCTGCTCTCGCGTGCCAGCCATTCGCCCTCACCCTCCAGGCGGTAGCTCTCCGCCTCTACCGTTAGGTGCGGCAGGCGCACACCTGACTCTACCGCCTGCAGCTCTAGGGCCACGCGGCCCAAGGCGAGCTGTCGCCAAGCGAAATCATCGATCTCTAGCACCAGTGCGGGCAGGCGTCGAGGGTCGAGTGTAGGCGAGGCAGAGGTTGGCGCTGCGACTCGCTGCTCGGGTGCCTCAGGGGTGGTCTCCGTGATCGAACTGGGTGCTTGGACTGGGGGCGCAGGCAGGTGCAGCTTGCTGAAGCGTGCCACGAAGGGGCCACTATCGACCTGCGTGGGCACGAATATCTCGCCCGCCACGTCTTCGCTGCGCAGGTCGAGAGCCCAACGATCATCACCGCTGCGAAGCGCCACTGACATGTCCTCCAGCGTCTGCCCGGCCACCTGCAGGCGCGCGATCTCCAAACCCAACGCGTTCAGGGGCGGGAGCACCAACACGTCCGCACCTCGCGGGGAGGCTCCTTCGACATCGAGCGCAGCGCCACTCCCTACGCGCGCCAACACCGTCCCCCATCCGGTCAGGTCAAGCTCGTCGATAGCTCCGGAAACGTCCAGCCCTCTCGCCTGTGGCAGCACCGGCGGCGCCCCTCCGAAGGTCACCGCACCGCGCTCCAGCGACAGCACGCCAGCCTGCATGGTGCCGTCGACGCGAGCGCGAAGCAGCTGCCCGATCGCCAGGCTGAGGCCAGCCGTCCCATCACCCGCATGGCTGATCTCCACCGACGTGGGAAGCGCTTCGGCGAAGGGCTTGGCAAGGGGCGCCGGCAAGGCCATCAGTGCGCCCACAAGATCTGACTCGATCACCAGCGAACGCACATCTTCGTTCGCCTGCGGCAGACGAAGGCTCGCGACGTATTCCGTCGTGCCTTCCAGATATCCATCCACCGCCGGCAGCATCGCGCGAACGGCCTCTGCCACATCGAACCGCCCTCGGACCTCGAGCTGAGAGGTCACTGCCTTGCCGCGCTGATCGTAAAGCGGCGTCAGACGCACCCCAACGGCACCACCGAGGACTGCGCCGCGGATATCTTCGCCAGACAGGCCATTGGCTCGGTCGTAGCGCAGGGTGCCCTCTAGGCGCTCCAACGGCATCGGCAACCCCGACAACTTCAGGAAACCCTCTTGCGCTTCGAGCTCTGCAAAAAACGTGGCGTCCTCCCGCTTGCGCAAGGGCAAGGTGAAGTCCAACAACACCTCGCCGCGACCACGCACCTCCTCCAGCGGCTCTACGTGAGGGGAGAAGGGGCTATTGCGAAGGTAGTCGGTCAGGGCGGCGAGGGTGCCTCGTGTGCGGCTGCGGTACTCGAGAACGCCAACGCGCAGATCCTTGATACCCACCTCGAGCGTGCGCACCGAATTGCCTGCCGTGCTGCCGGAAAAGCCCTCGGCATCCAACCGAACGTTGTTGATTGCTACCACACCCGTTAGGTCAACTGCATGTGGGAAGGCGTCAGCGTAGGCCAGCTCCACATCCTGAATCTGCGCCCGCACCAGAAACTCACCCTCGCCGTCGTCGAAGGGAAAGGCCTTCAGGGGACCGGTGAAGGCGACGCTCGCCCTCGGCATGGTGCCGCTGACCATCGAGGTCTCCAGCCACCTGCCGACGCTCGGCGCCAGCACCAAAGACGGCACGTAGCGACGAAACTTGGCCATATCCGCGTCTGACACGGCCAGCTGGAGATCGAGAATCGGGCCTACCCCATCCCCATCCCCACCTACTGCTCCCCGCGGTAGGCGCACCTCAGCCTTGCCCTCCACGTTGAAGGCGGGGCTGCTCAACGCCAGATCGGGCACCGTCAACGTGCGCTCACCCTCGCTGTCGGTGCTCCAGGTGAAGGTGCCCCTCGAGGCCATGGGCGGTAGCGCCTGGCGGAACAGCCGTGGCACCTCGATGACCAGCGCCTCCGCATCGAGAGTCAAGCTGCCTTCGCTACCGCGTATGTTGAGCGAGCCGGTCACTCCGCTGACCCCAGGACGTTCCTCGCTCACCGTGACGGCGAGCCCATCGAATTTCGCTACCACCATGGGACCGTCAGGGGTCTCGCGCTCGAAGCGCAGGGCCGACAGCTCACCGCGAGGTTCCATCGACAGGACTTGGCCGCGGAGCGGCGAACGCTCCGCAGGATCGAGCGACAGGGCTAGGTTCGCGAGGGGGAGTAGATCGTCGATGCGCAGATAGTCGGCGCGCGCCGCCCGCACACCGTCCCCATCGAGCTCTACGGAGAAGCTACTCTTGGGCCAGCGATGGCCGTTTCGGGCCAGCTCCACATCGCGCCCCAGGAGCGCCCAGCCGTCAGCCTCGGCAGTCAGGTTGAAGCGCCCGGCTAAGCGATCGTACTGCACCGCATGATCACCGTCCCCGGCAAGTAGCAGATCGTCCAACTCCACGGTGAGGCTGGCCTGCTCGATGCGTCCACGGGCACGCGACGCCCACATGGTGATGCTGCCGATACCGTGCAGTGCGGTCGGCCGCAAACCGACCGTGGCGCCAATGGCGCCGAGATCCACCCGAGTGCCGCTCAGGAAGAACTGCCAGCGTCCCTCAGGTGCTGCCTGATCGAGATCGCGCCCTTCCACCGAAAAGGAGACCTCGCCACCCTCACCGGGCGCCTGCAGGGCACCCTCGAGGAACAGGGATCCCCGCTCGTGCGCGAAGTCCAGATGTACCCCGGAGATCCGGGTGGGCCCCGCTTCAGGGTCGTTTCGATCATCGGTCACGACGATCGTCGCGTCGTCGATCTCCAGCCGCCCACGGGGCAGCGCCTGGGCGCCGCGAGGTCGCTGTGGAGGCGCCTGATCGGACCGCTGGGCCGTGGCCGCCACAGCCCGCCCCAACACCTGCCAGCCGCCCTCGTCGGAGCGGTGCTCGACGTCGATCACCACGCCTTGAAGAAGGACGTCGCCCGGTTGCACGGAGAAGTTGGTCACCAGCTCCATGAGGTCGAGAGCAACGCTACCTCGCTCGGCGCTTAGCAATAGGGCCTCGCCGTCGGGCGACCAAAGGGCCGCGTCCTCGAAGATCAGCTCAGGTCCCGATAGAAGCGGCCAACGCGCATCAAGCTCACTCAGGATTACACGCACGCCGAGAGCCTGCCCCGCCCAGCGCTCGATTTGCGCGTGGTAGGCGGGCGCCAGCGGCAGGGCGAGGCGAAACACGCCAACCAGCAGGGCCAAGCCGATCACAAGACCGGCCACCGTACGCATCAGCAGGCCGAACACCCGAGCGACCGGTCCGCGCCCCTTGCGCAACGGCTCGCCTGGCGAGTGGGTAGCTGCTTCGCTCAAAGCAACCTCGCCGAGGCCTGCCTGGCGCAACTACATGAGCACGACATCGTACTGGTCCCGCGCGTAGCTATCCTCTTGCTGCAAGCGAATGGGACGCCCGGTCCCTTCCTCAAGCGATGCAAGAGCGGCAGATTCCTCGTCCAATAGCACCTCGATCACCTCGGCGCTCGCCAGCAGCATGATCTTTTGGAAGTCGAAGCTATTCGACTGGCGGGCGATTTCACGAAATATCTCGTAGCACACGGTCTGGGCAGTCTTGATCCGTCCCTTTCCGTCACAGGTTGGACACGCCGCACACAGCAAGTGTTCCAGGCTTTCCCGCGTGCGCTTACGGGTCATCTCGACCAAACCGAGGGGCGAGACCTCACAGATCTGGGTACGCGCATTGTCCGTGCTCAAATGGCGCTCGAGCGAGTGCATCACCTGGCGCTTGTGCTCCTCATCCAGCATGTCGATGAAGTCCACGATGATGATGCCGCCGAGATTGCGCAGGCGCAGCTGTCGGGCGAGGGATTCGCTGGCTTCGAGATTGGTGCGGAAGATCGTCTCTTCAAGGTTACGATGCCCGACGTAGGCACCCGTATTGACATCGACGGTAGTCATCGCCTCCGTCTGGTCGATCACTAGATGTCCGCCACTTTTCAGGGAGACACGTCGATCGAGAGCTCGCTCCAGCTCGTCTTCTACTCCATACAGATCAAAGATCGGGCGCGGCCCATCGTAATACTCGATGCGCTCGCTGAGCTCAGGGGCAAAGGTGCGGGTAAAGCTGACCATCCGCCCATACGCAGACTCGTCATCCACCAGCACTCGCTCCATCTCCGTTCCTAGACAATCCCTTAGCAATCTGGAAGCGAGAGGCAGATCCTCGTGCACGAGCTCGCCGGGTGCGGTCTCGATCGCTCGCTGCGAGATCAAGCCCCACAGGCGACGCAGAAATAGCATATCCGCCCTCAGGGACTCGACGCTCGCCCCTTCGCCAACGGTCCGGACGATGTAACCACCGAGCTGCTCGCGCTCGCCTGAGACGTTAATGAGATCGCCTACCACTTCGCGCAAGCGCTGACGCTCGGTCTCATCCTCGATGCGCGAGGACACCCCGATCCCCTGGCCCTTGGGCAGATATACAAGATAGCGAGACGGTATGGTGATGTACGTGGTCAGGCGCGCACCCTTCGTACCGATCGGATCCTTTAGCACTTGCACCAGGATCTCTCGCCCCTCGCTAACCAGCTCGCGGATGCTCTCAGCGCGGGGACTCTCGATACCGTCCTCATCCAATTCCGGCGGCGCGATGTCGGAGGCGTGAAGAAAGGCTGTGCGCTCGAGTCCAATATCGATGAACGCCGCCTGCATCCCCGGCAGCACACGCGAGACGCGCCCCTTGTAGATATTGCTCACCAAGCCGCGGTGGCTTGCGCGCTCGATGAACACCTCGTGCAGCAACCCGTTCTCGAGTAGGGCTGCACGGGTCTCACGCGGCGCAACGTTGACCAGCACCTCCTTCGCAACCACACGTCGGCCGCTGACGCCAGCCCCGCCGGTGACGATGGTGTTCGGCGCGGTGGCGCTACGGACCGGAGGATTTACAGGCGCATCAGACAATGCGAACTCCCACTTTGGCGAGCAACTGGACGGTCTCGAACAGGGGCAAGCCCATCACTCCCGAATAGCTCCCATCAATGCGCTCAATGAACGCGGCGCCGAGGCCCTGAATTGCGTAGGCACCGGCCTTGTCGCAAGGCTCACCACTCGCCCAGTAGCGCACCCACTCGGGCTCTTCAACGGTGCGAAAGCACACCTGCGTGACCGACGTCGCCCGATGGACGGCGCCCGAACAGTCCGCCACTGCCACGTGCGTAAAGACCTGGTGCGGGCGCCCGGACAAGCGCTTAAGCATCCCCAGGGCGTGGGTTCGGTCGCGCGGCTTCCCTAAGGCCTCGCCGTCGAGCACTACTGCTGTATCGGCCGCTAGCACCGGCTCCGAAGGGTCAGCCTGCTCATCCGACAGGCGCGACACAGCTGTCTCCAACTTCAGCGCTGTTACACGCCTAACGTAATCTGCAGCATCCTCGCCCTCGTGAGCGGATTCGTCGACATCTACCGGGTATTGACGCGAACGCAAACCGAGCTGGGAGAGAAGAGTGGCACGCCGGGGCGACGCCGACGCTAGCCATACATCGAATCCGACATCGTCAGCGTGCATTGGTGCCATGGAACTAGAGAGTACCCGCTCACCGCGATATGGCACTGGCCGCCGCCGCGCGATGGTACGGGTGACCCGCGGTAATCGTCCAGGCGCGATAAAGCTGCTCGATCAGCACGACTCTGGCGATCGCGTGGGGCAGGGTCAGGGGGGACAGAGACAGGCGCTCCTGAATACGCGATGTTAATGAACAGTCAAGGCCGTCGGCACCGCCGATCAGAAACGCTAGATCTTGGCCCTGCTCGCGCCGCCCTTGTAGCCACTTGGCCAGGGCTTGCGTGTCGAGCTGGCGCCCATCAACTTCTAGAGCCACCACGTGGTCTCGCGAATCAAGCTTGGCGGTGAGCCGTTGTGCCTCTTGCCCCATCGCCTTGGCCGCATCGTAGCGTGTTCCGCCGCGCGCGCCGGGAGCTATCTCCACGAGCTCTAGGGATAGGTCGCGGGGAAAGCGACGACGGTACTCGTCGACTGCGATGTTGACCCAGGCGGGCATGCGCGTGCCCACGGCGAGGAGACGCATGCGCATGAGCTAACGCGAATCGTTGGCGAGATCTGCGCCGCCGAAGCGCTGCGCATCCCACAGCTTCTCAAGCTGATACAGATCGCGGATCTGAGGCAGCATGATGTGCAACACCAGATCGCCAAGATCCACCAGCACCCATTCGCCCTGGGTTTCGCCCTCCATACCGAGGGGCGGCACGCCAGCCGCCTTGGCAGCTTGCACTACCTTGTCTGCCAGAGCACGTACGTGTCGATCCGACGTACCACTAGCCACCACCATGGTGTCCATGATGCTCGTGAGCCCGCTCACATCGAGCACGCGGATGTCCCGCGCCCTAAGCTCCTCGAGCGCGCCCTCGACCAAGTCCGCCAGCGCCGCTTGCGTCACCATGCCGTCCCGTCGCCCTCCCCGGTGCTCACCGATTCGCCCGGCCCCTTGCCCGGCTCCCGGTAACAGCCCGTTTCGAAGATGATCTTCCTTACCGCCTCAGGCATCAAAAACCTGGGGTCCTGCCCGCGCGCGATCAGCGTGCGAACGCTCGTCGATGCGATTTCCAGTTGGGTAACCGCGTGGATGTAGATGTGGCCACCGACCGATTCGTGTAGGTCGCCTACGGTACCGGTTCCCCTATCGAGCAGCAGCTCGCCCAGGGGACCGGTCGCAGGCGTACGCCAACCGGGCCTGTGAGCAACAACCACGTGAGCCAGCTGCAAGATCTCGCGCCAGTGATGCCACTTCGGTAAACCGATAAAAGCGTCCATCCCGACGATCAACAGCAGGGGGCGAGTGGGGAACTCCGCGCGCAAATCGCCCAATGTGTCGACCGAGTAGGACGGGCCTTCGCGACGAAGCTCGCGATCGTCCACGGTAAATCCCGGCAAATCGCGCACCGCTGCTTGGACCATCGCCAAGCGCAGGGCCGCGGCCGCCATCGGCTGACCGCGATGGGGCGGCGTCCCGGCGGGCATGAAGCGCACCTCGTCCAACCGTAGGGCCCGCAGCAACTCGAATGCGGTCCGCAGGTGGCCGTAGTGCACAGGATCGAAGGTGCCGCCAAAGACGCCGATGGCACTCACGCCGCAACTCCGCAAACGCTCACTACCAAGCCAGTGACAACAGTCCAGGGATCCACGCCCGGTCGAGCACCTTTGACGACTTCATCCGCGTACCCAGCCTGGTGTAAGGCGCGGTGGATGCCAGGCAAGGTCAAGCGCCGCGCCGCGCTCGCCAGCAGACGCTGGCGTCGGGGCCAGACCCCGCGCATAGCCTCTGCCTCTGGGCGCCCTGTCGCCAGGGCCCAGGCGATAGCGGCGAGGGAGCGCAGCTCGCGCGTCAGCGCCCACAGCACGAGTGTGGGCTCAGCGCCCTCGGCGCGCAGACCGCCGAGCACGCGCAATGCACGCGGAGCGCGCGCCGCAAGGGCCGCGTCGGCCAAGGCGAAGACATCGTAGCGGGCGCTGTCCGCAACAGCTTCGCGCACGGCCTGCTCATCGAGTGTGCCGGGCGAGTGGAGCAAGGAGAGCTTGTCCACCTCTTGGGCAGCGGCAAGTAGGTTGCCTTCCACTCGGTCGGCGATCAGCGCGGTTGCCTCCCTGCTAGCCTCGAAGCCGCGCGAACGCAAGCGCTGCCCTATCCAGGTCGGCAACTGCTGAAGCTCCGGTGGCCAGAGCGCCAGGTGCCCGCCCGAACTCGTCAAGGCCTTTACCCAAGCAGCCCTGGACGCCGTCTTGTCGAGCTTAGGGGCGACCACCAGTAACAGGGTATCCGTGGGCTCCGCCGCCATAAAGTCGCAGATCGCTTTGTCGCCTGCCTTGCCCGGCTTGGCCGAGTTCATGCGCAGCTCAATGAGGCGTCGCTCGGCGAAGAGGGACAGGCTGGCACCCTCGGCGAGCAGCTGCTGCCAGTCGAAACCTCGGCCGGTAGTGAAGGTGATACGCTCAGAGAACCCTTGCTTCCTCGCTGCCTGGCGGATCGTGTCGCAGGCCTCCATGACCAGCAGGGGCTCATCTCCGCTCACCAGATAAGCGGGCTGAAGGTTCTGCTGAACGTGAGTGGCGAGGTTGTCGGTGGTCAGCTTCAAGCGGTCATCCGTGGAAGTCCCGAACACCCATCATAACGTCGCGTCCGCGCGGACGCACCGCATAGCGAGTCAGTCGCGATCTATGGCGCCGGACGGGGGCACGAGGCGTTTGGCCACGAGCCATTGGCGGGCCTCCTCCGCCTCCGTGTACCACCAGCGCCGGGCAGATCCGAGGCGAAAGGTGTACCCCCATCGGTCCATATCGCTCAGCATCCGCTCGCGACCAACCTCAGCCAGCTCATCCGCCAGGAGCACCTGCAGCGCGCAGACGGCGCACTCCTCCTCATCATCCCCGCCTGCGTCCGTATGTAGATTGGCCCGTCGGTGTCGATCCATGCAGAGGTAGTGACACGCTTCGTGAAGGACCGAATGCACAGGCGTATCGGGCCGAGCAAGCAGGCGCTGGCCGACGAGTCCGGCCTCGGCCTCGCCCCAGTAGGAGCCTGGCACCGCCTGCTGTAGCTCCAGCAGCTCGAAGCTCATGCCAAGGCGCGACAGGAGTGCACCCAAGGGCCCGGGGTCGATGTCACCAACGCGGAGCACGTCCGGCGGGCCAGGGCGATTAGCCATTCTCGCGAGCGAGTAGGTCCAAGCGTCGAAAGAACCGGTTGACGAGGTCTGCGACCAACGCGTCCTTGAGCAGTTGCGCTTCGCGGCGTTTGCCCAAAATGTCATTCGGATCGAAGCGGTAGTCGCGGGTCACGGTGATCTGCTCTTCGCGGATAAGCACGCGATTGCCTGCCCGCAGCTGGAAGCGCACCGTGTGGTAGAGTTCCAACTCCTCGGGCACGCCCGTGGCCGAAACGGACAGGATCCTCTCGCCCGCCTCATCCTGGAGCAGGCGCAGCACTGCGGAGGCCTGGGCGCGGTTCGCTACCAACGGCTGACCACGGGAGTCCAAGGTTCGTCGCAGGGCTTCAGCGAACTCACTGCGTGGGTCAGCCGTCTCGAGGTAAGTTGCGCGCATCTCATCCGGCAGCTCCCCGGCGCCCTGCAGCGTGAAGCCGCAGCCGGCGAGTATCGGACAGGCTGTCAAAACTGCAATCAAGCCCATCGCCCACCCTCGTCGCCACGCGCTCATCCGCTCACCACCTCTTGGCCGGCATGCAGGCCTGTCAATCACCTTACGAATCTGCTCACCTCCCAGGTCAAGCGACAGGACCGTTGAGGCGCGCATCTACCTTTCTTTGGCACGCGGATCGGCGCCGTACGTCTCGCTCCGCTAGAAATAGCAGCGTTTCGCCGTTCTCATGCGTTTTCCGGTACCGAAACCGCCTCTCGCCTCTTTGCGCAGGGCGTTAGCGGGCAATCGGATAGACGCAGAGCATAGCACCGGCCGGTGCTCGCAGGGCCGTCGCCTGCCGCTGCAGCTTGCTCCTGCAGGCCGAATCCGGTTCACTGGCCAGTCTGCTAGGGGGAGGGACGTCAGGTGACTCCCAAACAATCTGGTCGTTTGAAGGCAGCCCTGCAGGAACGGCTGATCGCCATCCTGTACTGCCATATCCCAGCGACGGTGCTCGGAGCACTCACGGTGTTCGGCATCAACCTGGCCTACTACGGCGGCGAGCTGCCGGCCGCTTCCCTGTACTGGTGGGTCTGCTTGACGCTGCTGTTCGCCATCACACGCACTGCGCTCTACATGGCCCACCGCCGCCGCTCCGGCCTCTTTAGCCCGGTCACCTGGCGGAATCTGCACGCGGGGACAACGTTATGTCACGCGACTGCATGGATCGTCAATGTGGCGGCCGTGGTCTCACTCGGATCCCCGCCCGAGCTCACGATCGCCGTGATCTCCGTCGCAGGCGTCGTGGGTGCAGCCATCGCCACCACTTCGGCCTCTATCGTGTCCTTCGGCTGCTTCACGATCCCCCTGGCCCTCTCCCTGCCGCTGCTCATGTGGCCGCTCGAAAGCGGTTTCCACTACACGCTGGTCGCCGAGTGGATCGCCTGGTTCGCCTTCATGCTCATCTCCGGCCATCGCGTGCACCACACGCTGATCACCTCCGAGCAAAACCGCTTGGAGAAGGAAGCGCTAGTCGACGAACTCAAGATCCTTTCCGAGCGCGATCCGCTGACCAATCTCTACAACCGGCGCCGCTTCGCCTCACGCTTGGACGACGCGTGGCAGGAGGCCCGCGCCAAGGGTTGCGCCGTTGGGCTACTGGTCGCCGACATCGACTACTTCAAGCGCTACAACGATGCGGTCGGCCACGGCGCGGGGGACGAGTGCCTACGCGCCGTAGCCGATGAGCTAGAGCGCTTCTGCGAGAAACGTTCAGCCGAGACCCTCCTGGCGCGCTACGGCGGCGAGGAGTTTGTGGTGCTGCTGCCGAACACCGACCTGCGCGAGGCCACGAAGCTCGGCGAAGCCCTGCGCTGTCACCTAGAGCAGTGCGAGATACCACACCCGGATTCCAGTATCTCTGCCTACGTCACCCTCAGCGTCGGCGTAGCCACGCTACCTCCGGAGGAGGAGGAGCGTGAGCCGCTATCACTGTTCCGCGAAGCGGACCTCGCCCTCTACCGAGCGAAGTCAAGGGGTCGCAACTGCGTCGTCGCCGCCGAGCTAACGGCGCCATTGGTAAGCAGCCCAGAAGAACGCGCAACGGGCTAGGCGCAAAGGGGCCATCGGGTTTCCTCGGTGGTCCCTGGCATCCCAACGCCATTGATCGCTAACGCAGCTGCACGCTTTCCAAGCGCGCCAAGGCGCTTCGCTGCCCCAGCGTAAGGGGAGCAATTACTCCGTGAGCACTGTGCTCGATGCGGCTTGGATCAACGCCCAGGCGCAGCAGAATGATCTCTGCATCGTCCCTGGACACCATATCCACCATCACCCGCTCGACGGGATGAGGGGAAGGTGCGCCCTGCGCGACCTGCTCAGCGCTAAATGCACCAAGGACAGGTGCGCCGGCAGCGCCTGAGACCCCAAAGGCCAACACGATCGACATGGTCAGCTTGGTCATCGCTTTCACTCCTGTCGCTCGAGGGCCTAGTCGCCGCGGCCAACAGTATCCTGGGTGATGGTGCCATCACTCCAGAGGTATCCGTCGCTCCACAGGTACGCATCACTCCAGAGATAGGCATCGCTCCACAGGTACGCATCACTCCAGAGATAGCCGTCACTCCAGAGGTAGCCATCGCTCCAGAGGTAGCCGTCGCTCCACAGATAAGCATCGTTCCAGAGGTAGCCATCGCTCCAGAGGTAGCCATCGTTCCAGAGGTAGCCATCACTCCAAAGGTAGGCAGCGCCCCACTGAGTGGAGCCCCACAGCTCGCCGGTGTCCTCGATAAGAATGACCGAGCCCTGCTGCGAGCGAGACATCTTCGGCGACGGCGCGGTCGCGGCGAAACCACCCTGCGCAAGCGCGGCCTGCACATCGAGTACACCCGCACCGACCTCCACTGGATCGCCTGCGATCTTCCGCGCCGAGCGCATCAAGCGTGCCTTGACGGTGGCGGGGTTGAGGGAAGGATCCTCCGCCAGCATCAGGGCTGCAGCACCGGAGACCACACCGGCCGCCATGCTGGTGCCTGACATCTCGAGGTAGCTGCCACCGTCGCAGTCGAGGAGACACTCGACCACGCCTTCAGGCAGTTGCTCCTTCAGATTGGCGTGGCCCGCGACCGCGGCGACCACGCGGTTGCCCGGCGCGAGCAGGTCCGGCTTCAGGAAGTGGTCGTACATGGTGGGGCCGCGAGAGGAGTAGCTCGAGACGTAGTCATCGGCGAAGTTCAGCCCAGTCCCCCCATCCGTTACCGAGCCCACCGTGATGATGTTACGCGCGATTCCCGGGCTGGTGATGTAGAAGTTGCCAAGAGAACCGTAGTTGCCGGCAGAGGCCACTACCACGATGCCATCAGCCCAGAGCGCCTCTACGGCCTGCACGAGCGGATCAAACTCCGCTGCCGCCTCTACGGCTTTACCCAAGCTCATGTTCACGACGCGAATGTCGTACTGCGTCGCGTTGTTAGCCACCCAATCGAGGGCGGACAACACGGCACTCACTGTGCCTTTGCCTTCCCCATCGAGAACGCGCAGGTCGAAGATCGGCGCTTGGGAGGCAACCCCGCGGTACTGACCGAGGGAGCCGAGCCCATTGCCAGACAGGGCACCAGCAACGTGCGTGCCGTGACCTGCCGGGTCACGGTCGGTAATGAAGGCGTCGGGGCCCTCTGCGTAGAAGCTCCCGGCCGTGGAGTTCTGCTTGTTGTCACAGTGCACGGCAAGCAGGTTGTACTCTCCGGCCCAGGCCCTCGTCGTATCGTACAACCCGAGCTGTAGACGGCCCTGCTCCGGCCAGCTGTCGAGCTTGTGGGACGAGCTCACGTACTGGCTAAAGACTTGCTGCGCATCGACGAAGACGCGCAGGTAGCGATCAGCACCGAGCTTCGCGACGATGTGCTGGGGCACTGCGTTTCGGTGTGGGGGCATCCACCTGGCGACCAAGTTGCCCCGTGTGGTCTTGATGCTCAACTCCATGCCGTTCGAACCGAGGTCTTCAAGCTCGAAGGAGTTGTTCGATCCCACGCCGTGGCGTAGTACGGTCACCTCGCCGTGCACCAAGCTCGCGGGCGGTAGTGTTAGCCACGCCTCCACCGCCATGAAGTCCGTCTTGCGACACTCGGCGGTGATGCGGCTGACCCCGGAGAACTGCGCACGCAGAGAGCCGTTGGCGACGCTCGCGCCCTGGCCGTGCCAGGTGATGGGGTTGCCGTGAAAGTCGTTGTAGGGCGAGTCCGTGGGCGACTCGATGACGCTCAGGTACTCCCCCGTCACGGCATCGGCGATGATCCAGGGGTGGGCGGCGCGGGTCTGCCAGCTCTGATAACCGAAGGGCGCCACCGTGTGGTAATGCTCTGGCTCGCCCTCGAAGTTCACCCACAGCACTTTCAGCGCCTTGTTGCTGTAGTTGAGCAGATCCATGAAGCGCGCCGCCCCTCCACCGACGGAGCGCAGGGACTTCAAGGACACCTGATCGGGGTGCACGCCGCCCGGGTAGTAGCTCGACACGAGTGCGTTGTACTCCGCGTCGTTCAGGAGCGATACGTACTCCAGATGAGCCGGTTGCCCACCGTGGTCAGCACGGTCGAACACGCGAGCACCCTGCCCTTCATCGAAGATATACAACGCCTGCGGGCCTGACTCGCTGCGCGCGCCCTGCTGGCGAGTGGAGGGTTGAATGAAGTTTGCGTGGCGCTGCACGTTGACATCCCGGTGCTCGAAGACACCGCCGTCGATCACGGCTATGCCGATCCGCGAGGAGGCGGACGTGGCGGTGGGCACGTTGGCGGCTTCGAGCATGGCACTACGGCTACCCGAACCAGCGCCACTCCAAGCCATTTCGACAACCTCATCCTCGACTGCACGTTGGATGCCATTGTCAGCCAAGAAGGCGGCTGCGTCCTCAGCGGGCAACCGTACCGCAACCATGGCGAAGTTGCCGTAGGCTCGAAGCACCTCACCGCCCGCGGCGTCGAGCTCGCGCTCCAATTGGGCCAGGGTGAGCCCCGGAGGCATAGAGATCACCTGATCCACTTGCCCCACAGCGGGCGGCACGAAGGCCCCTGCACGGACGGACAGCTGGCCATGGCTGCGATCACCAGGCGCAGCTGCAGGAGCTTGCCCTGTCGTGGCACGGTATTGACGATCAGCCGCTCGAGCCTGTTCAGCCCGCGCGAGCGACACAGCGAGTGGCGGAGGAACTTCAGTCGCCACCGCCTGCGAAGCGGTGCGCGCCCCGGGGACAGTGGGCGCAGCCGGGCCCTGGGGAACATCGATCGAGGCAGCGACCGGGCGGGCTACCGTGTTGTCTAGAGCAGGCACAGGCGTCACCGCCTCGCCTGCGAATACATCCGATCCCGTCGGCGCTTTAAGCCCGACGATCGCTGCGATCGCGATCGTGGTGGCGCCGAGCAGACTGGCTGCGCGCTTCATGATGACTCCGCTCCTCCGCGAGAGAAAACACAAGCCCCTAACGGGACGATGGCCAAAGTCTGCGGCAGCGCAAGCGCGGCAACGTTGTCGCTCGACGATCCTCCTCGCTGCAGAGCGAGAAGTGCGTCACATAAGCGTTGGGTAAAGCGCAGGCTAGGATCTCATCGACAGGAGGCGAGCGAAGGGCGCGATTAGCAGCATGAGTACAACTAATGAAATCGTCGGCCAGTCCCCCCAGCGGACATAAGGGGTCAGACCTTCCCGGGGCTGTACCTGGCCACGCAGCACGACAGCATCGAACAAGCCCGTAACCTCACGTAGGGCCCCGTCGTGCTCGATATAGGCGGAGATTCCGCTATTGGTGGATCGCACCATAGGTCGGGCCACCTCGATGGCGCGCATCCGCGCGATCTGCAGGTGCTGGTAGGGCGCCACGGAGCCTCCGAACCAGGCATCGTTGCTCACGTTCGCGAGGAAGCTGGCCGCGGGCAGCATGGCGCGAAGCTCGTTGCCAAAGACGTCTTCGTAGCAGATCGATACGCCCACCCGCTGCCCGGCCACCTGCAGGGGTGCCTGCCCGGCAGGGCCGGACTCGAAGTCCGAGTAGGGCAGATTGAGGCTTCTCATCCAGCGCCGCACGAAGTGTGGCACGGGAAAGTACTCGCCGAAGGGCACGAGGTGGCGCTTGTGATACTCGGTTACACCCAGCCGGTTCACGCCGAACACGCTGTTGTAGTAGCGCCGATCATCGCGCGGCCCCTTGGCCTGAATCGCACCGATCAAAAGCCCGGTGTTCTGGCGCCGGGCGGTGTTGAAAAGATCGGCGAAGTAATCGCGCTCACGATTGGCGAGAGCGGGTATCGCAGCCTCCGGCCAGATCAGCAGATCAGCATCCCAGTGCTCGTCCGTCAGGCGGCGGTAGAGCGCCTTAGTCTTCGGCAGCTGCTCCGCTTGCCACTTCAGATCCTGGGAGATTCCGCCCTGGACCACGCCGACCTCTAGGGCAGCGCCGAGAGGTGTGGACCATTCGACGCGCTCCAGTGCTAGTCCCCCTAGCCATACGCCGAGCAAAACGCCAAGCGCCAACGCTCGCTGCGTCACGCCTCGGCCAACGGCCAACAGAGCCAGCGTGCCGGCGCTCAGTGCCACGGCGAGGCTAACCCCGAGCACGCCGAAAACGGGCGCCCAACCGATCAACGTCGAGTCTGTTTGCGAGTAGCCCCAGGCGAACCAGGGGAACCCCGTGGCCACCCAGCCCCTCAGCCATTCCGTGAGAACCAACGCACCAGGCATCAGCGCGAGCAGGGAGAGCGCCGAACCACCTCCAGCCAAGCGCTGTAGCCAGCACACCAGCCATCCCGCGAATGCGAAGTAGCTCGCCATCACGGCCACCAACCCCAGCATCATCGGAATGGCTATGAACAGCGGCGCCTCACCGAACTCGTGCAGGCTGATGTACAGCCAGTAGGTGCCACCTAAAAATCCCGCAGCACCGAACAGAAATCCTCGCCAAGCGGCGCGGCGCGGCATTTGCTCCAGCCAACTCAGGTAGAGCACCGCCAGGGACGCGATGGCGACAACAAACCACCCAAAGGGTGCGAAGGCGAAGGTGAGGGGGGCACCCGCGATGAGCGCCAGCAGATCGCCGCGCCGACCCTCCATGAGGCGCGTTAGCCAGAGCGGCAGTTCCGCATCCATCGGGTGATCAATCGCCCTCGTCGCTTTGCGGGATCTCGGCGCGAATCACCTGGAGCAGATCGATCCGGCGACGGGTCGCCCGCATCACCCTAAAGCTGAAGCCGCCAACGACGACGCTCTCGCCACGGCGAGGTAGTCGACCGAAGCGATGGATGACCATACCGCCAATCGTATCGTAGTCCTCGGCGGCGAAGTCGGTTCGGAAGTAATCGTTGAAGTCGTCGATGCGGGTGACAGCACGCACGGCGAAGCGGTCGTCGCCATCGGCGGCGATGTCTTCATCCTCTACATCGTGCTCGTCGTCAATATCACCGACGATCTGCTCGATCACATCTTCAATAGTGACCAGACCAGACACGCCACCGTACTCGTCCACCACGATCGCCATGTGATTCTGGCTGTCGCGAAACTCCTTGAGCAGCACGTTGAGGCGCTTGCTCTCCGGGATGAACACCGCCTTACGCAGGTAGTCGCGGATGTTGAACGCGGCGTCGCTGCCCTCCGCAAAGTAGCGCAGGAGGTCCTTGGCAAGCAGGATACCGACGACCTCGTCGCGGTGTTCACCGATGACCGGAAAGCGCGAGTGGCCGGAATCGATGATGATGGGCAGCAGCTCCTGAGGTTTGGCGTCGCGCTCGGCCACCACCATGTGCGGGCGCGGGATCATAATGTCCCGCACCTGCATTTCGGACACCTCGAGTACGCCCTGGATCATACCGAAGGCGTCCGCATCGTAAAGACCGCGCTGCTGCGCATCCTCGAGGATTTCGACCAGTGTTTCACGGTCCCGGGGCTCGCTACCTAAGGCCTGAGTCAGGCGCTTGAGCCAGCTGCGCGGGCCGGAACCGTTGCTACTAGGAGGTTGGTCGTCGCTCATCGTCGCTCAGGGGTCCTCGTGTCTTGATCGGTAAGGGTCTTCGAAGCCGGCACGCGCCAGAAGCTCCGATTCACGTGCTTCCATCACGGCAGCCTCTCCATCAGCCTCGTGGTCGTAACCGAGCAGGTGTAACGTGCCGTGGATCACCATGTGCGCCCAGTGCGCTGCCGGCTCGATTGCACCAGCTCGCGCTTGCTCGGCCACCACCTCGGCACAGACCACCACATCGCCCAGGGGTCGCACAGGCAAGGGCGCGGGGACATCCGCCGGAAAGGACAACACGTTGGTGGCCTTGTCGCGGTCACGGTAGTGGGCGTTCAAGATCTGAATCGTCTCACGGTCGACGATCTGCACCCCCACTGAGCTCGCACCCGGCGCCGACTCTAGGGCCAGGCGAACCCAAGACGCCAGCTGCGCTGGCGACACGGGCAGCGGCTCCAGCTCGCCCGCGACGTCGATCTCGTGCTCAAGCGCCGTGTCCATAGAGAAGGTCGCGTCTTGACTCAACGGTGTTGCTCGCTGTCGAGCGGCGCTGATGGGGGGCTATCGTTTCCCTCGCGCCCCCCGCTATCCGCCTTCGGGGCGCGCTCGTAGGCTTCCACGATTCTCTGCACGAGGGGATGACGCACCACGTCGGCCACGGTAAACCGCGTCACGCGTACTCCCTCCACCTCACGTAACACCTCGAGCGCATGGCGTAGGCCCGAGAGCTGTTGGCGCGGCAGATCAGTTTGCGTGACATCGCCGGTCACGACTGCCCGAGTACCGAAGCCGATACGCGTTAGAAACATCTTCATCTGCGAAACGCTGGTGTTCTGCGCCTCATCCAGAATGACAAAGGCTTCGTTCAGGCTGCGCCCGCGCATAAAGGCCAGCGGTGCGATCTCGATCACGTGGCGATCGATAAGCTTAGCCACCCGATCGAAGCCGAGCATCTCGTAAAGCGCATCGTAGATCGGTCGTAGATAGGGATCGACCTTCTGAGACATGTCACCTGGCAGAAAGCCAAGACGCTCACCCGCCTCCACTGCTGGGCGCACCAGCACCAATCGGCGCACGGTCTCCGTCTCCAGCGCCTCCACGGCCGCCGCCACGGCGAGGTACGTCTTGCCCGTACCCGCGGGGCCGACGCCAAAGTTGAGGTCCGCGTCGCGGATGTTGCGTAAGTAGCGACGCTGGTTGTCGCCCCGACCCCGTATCTGCAGGCGGCGCGCCCGCACCACCACATCATCATCGATGGCGGACCTCGCAGCGCTACCCGAGGTCTCTGTGGGGCCCATCGTCGCCTCTCGAGCGCCAATCTCCTGGAGAGCGAAGTGCACGTGTTGTGGCGTGAGGTCTTCGCGACCCGCCTGGGCGAAGAGGCGCTCTATCACTTTGGTGGCGAGGAGCGTACCGTCCTCGTCGCCGTCGACGCGAAACTGCGCGCCACGGTATGCGATCTCCACCCCCAGGCGCTGCTCGATGTGGCGCAGGTGTTCGTCGAGCTGACCACACAGGTTCGCGAGCCGGGCGTTATCGGCCGGCTCCAAGGTCAGTTCTCGCGATGTTCGGGTGACGTTCAAGAGCGTTCGAGGGCCGCTACGCTGGCAATCTCAGGGGCACGCTCCGTGGCCAGGCGTCCACGCAGAGAGTTGGGCAGGGCCTCGGTAATGACTACATCGACGAACTCACCAATTAGGTACTGTGGTGCATCGAAGTTAACCCAGCGCATGTTCTCTGTGCGCCCAGTCAGCTGCTGCTCGCTCTTGCGGGACTGGCGCTCGACCAGCACTCGCTGTCGAGTGCCCACCATCGCCTCACTGATCGCCAACGCCTGCTGATTGAGGCGGGCCTGGAGTAACGCCAGCCGCTCTTTCTTGACGGATTGGGGCATGTCGTCCGGCAGTCCCGAAGCAGGAGTACCGGGTCGCGCGCTGTACACGAAACTAAAAGACTGGTCGAAACCGACGCTTGCAACCAGATCCATTGTGGCCTGGAAGTCACGATCCGTCTCGCCGGGAAATCCGACGATGAAGTCAGAGGATAGGCTGATGTTTGGGCGTACTTCGCGGAGGCGGGAGACCTTGTGCTTGAACTCCAGGGACGTGTAGCCGCGCTTCATCGCCGACAGGATGCGATCGGAACCGCTCTGCACCGGCAGGTGCAGGTAGTCCGGTAGTTCGGGAACCAAGGCGTACGCCTCGATGAGACTGCTGGAGAACTCCACCGGATGGGAGGTGGTGAAGCGCACCCGGCCGATCCCGTCGATACCGGCGACATAGTAGATCAGCTCGCCCAGATCGACGACGCGACCGTCGGCAGGCCCTCGGTAGGCATTGACGTTTTGCCCTAGCAAGGTAACTTCGCGTACACCCTGCGCCGCGAGTTCGGCCACTTCCGCCAGCACCTCGTCGAACGGACGCGAGATCTCCTCACCGCGCGTGTAGGGCACGACGCAGAAGCTGCAGTACTTGCTGCAGCCTTCCATGATGGAGACGAACGCAGTCGGGCCGTCGGCCCGCGGTTCGGGCAAGCGATCGAACTTCTCGATCTCCGGGAAGGAGATATCCACCTGCGGGCGTGCCTGGCGGCGACGCTCGGCGATCAAGTCAGGTAGGCGATGAACCGTCTGAGGGCCAAACACCAGGTCGACGTAAGGCGCCCGGCGCAGAATTGCATCCCCCTCCTGGCTGGCCACACACCCGCCCACGCCGAGGATCATGTCCGGCTTGGCCACCTTCAGGGGTTTCCAGCGCCCCAGCTCAGAGAACACCTTCTCCTGGGCTTTCTCTCGGATCGAGCAGGTGTTGAACAGGACGATATCGGCCTCCGAAGGCTCGGAGGTGACCTCGCAACCGTGAGACTCCCGCAGCACGTCCGCCATGCGCGCGGAATCGTACTCGTTCATCTGACAGCCGTAGGTCTTGATGTACAGCTTCATGGAGTTAGATGTCTAGGCGCCACAAGGCGGCAGATCTTGGGGGTCATGCCGCCAAGACAGGACCCGAAATCCCTTCGATAGCGCGGGAAACGGCTACCTCATAAACGCAGACGACCCGGGCGCGGACGCCCGGGTCGGCTAGTTCTGCCACCAAAGTTTACCCGTAATCGCCCCCGCCCGCTCTACTGGGCGGCTGGCGATCACACGGCCACCCTATTTGATGAAGCCGAGGCTCTCGAGCTTTACCAGGATCAGGTGGGCCGCGTGGTCCGGAGTAATGTCCTGTGTATCGATCGCAAGCTCGGGGTTCTCGGGCGCCTCGTAGGGATCGCTGATGCCGGTGAATTCCTTAATCACGCCAGCGCGAGCCTTCGCGTACAGGCCCTTGCGATCACGTGCTTCGCACACCTCAAGTGGCGTGGCGACGTGCACTTCGACGTAGCCTCCACCGGCAGCGATCATCTCCTTCACGGCGCGACGGGTGGCAGTGTAAGGGGCGATCGGTGCGCAGATAGCGATACCGCCGTTCTTGGTGATCTCACTGGCCACGAAGCCGATACGCATGATGTTGAGGTCGCGGTGCTCGCGGGAGAAACCGAGCTCGCTGGAGAGGTGCTTGCGCACGACGTCGCCGTCGAGCAGCGTGACCTTGCGCCCGCCCATCTCCATCAGCTTTACCATCAGGGCATTGGCGATGGTCGACTTACCGGAACCTGACAGACCGGTCAGGAACACCGTAAAGCCCTGTTGGTGGCGCGGCGGGTGGGTCTTGCGCAGCTCGGCGACTACCTTCGGGTAGGAGAACCACTCGGGAATCTCCAGGCCTTCCTGCAGGCGGCGACGGAACTCCGTGCCGGAGATGCTGAGGATGTCATCACCCTCTTCGCACTCGTCGCGGGGCACGTACTGGGCCTTGTTGGAGACGTAGACCACCTGGCGGAAGGGCACCATTTCGATCTCGAGCTCGTTCTGGTACTCGACCACCATCTCCTGGGCGTCGTAAGCGCCGTAGAAGTCCTCGCCCTTGCTGTTCTTGCCCGGGCCCGCGTGGTCGCGGCCGACGATGAAGTGCGTGCAGCCGTAGTTCTTGCGGATCAGCGCGTGCCAGACCGCCTCGCGGGGACCGCCCATGCGCATGGCCAGGGGCAGCAGGGTCAGGGCCGTGGTCTGCTCTGGGTACTCGTCGAGCAGGTGCTCGTAGCAGCGCACGCGGGTGAAGTGATCGATGTCACCCGGCTTGGTCATGCCGACCACGGGCTGGATCAGGAGGTTGGCTTCCACCTGCTTGGCGGCGCGGAAGGTGAGTTCCTGGTGCGCGCGGTGCATGGGGTTGCGGGTCTGGAAAGCCACGACCTTGCGCCAGCCGAGCTTCTCGAAGCGAGCGCGTAGCTCCTTCGGCGAGTCACGCAGGTGCTTGAAGTCGTAGTGCACGGGCTGCTGAATGCCGACCAGGCGACCGCCCACGTACACGGGGTTAGCGTGGTTGTGGAGGAAGTTGACCGCCGGGTGCGCCAGGTCGTCAGCACCGAAGACCTTCTCGGCTTCCAGGCTCTTGTTCGGCGTCCAGACGTCGGAGACCTCAAGGACGGCGATCATCACGCCCTCCTGGTCGCGCAGGGCGACGTGACCGCCTGATTTCAACTGCTCCGCAAAAGCCTCGGTGACGTCCAGCGTGATCGGCATCGGCCATAGGGTGCCGTCGGCAAGGCGCATTTCCTCGACCACGCGGTCGTAGTCAGCCTGGCCGAGGAAGCCTTCGAGCGGCGAGAACGCGCCGTTCAGCAGTAGCTCGATATCGCACAGCTGGCGCTGGGTGAGATCCCAAGAGGGATAGTCGAGCGCGGCCTTCTTGTACTCCTCCAGCTGAGCTTCCGGGAGGTAGAGATCCTTGAGCTCGCCACCGTGTGGCTTGATCAGGTCGGGCATGTGCGCAGACTCCTTATTTTGATTGATTTATGCGGGCGATCACTTGCGACACCAGGCCCGGCCCGGCGTTCGCCTAGAACGGAATGTCGTCGTCAAAGCCCTCGCCACCCGCGGCGGGGACTGCCGCACCAGCCGGGGCGGCACCGGGATTACTCTGTTGTGCTGGCGCCTGGCGCCGAGGACTGTCGTCGTAAGACGGCTCTCCACCGCCCATACCGCCGCCACCTCGGCCGCCCAGCATCTGCATCTCGTTGGCCACGACTTCCGTGGTGTAGCGGTCGTTGCCGTTGTTGTCTTGCCACTTGTTGGTGCGCAGGCTGCCCTCGATGTACACCTGAGAACCCTTACGCAGATATTCCTGACCAATCTCTGCGAGTCGCGCGAACATCACCACCCGGTGCCACTCGGTTCGCTCCTGGCGCTCACCGCTCTGCTTATCGCGCCAGCTCTCGCTGGTGGCGACGCTGAATTTCGTTACGGCGCTGCCGCTCGGCGAGTAGCGCGTCTCTGGGTCTGAACCCAGGTTGCCCACCAGAATTACCTTGTTGATTCCTCTTGCCATATCGACCTTCCTCCTTGAGCGCTGCGCAATCATGCGTCGCGCGGTAACGACGGCAACCCGCTTAGAGCTCCCGCGAACAGCGTCGGCGATGCCGCCATCGCCAGCTGGTGACGCGGCAGTTCCGTTGCCCTTCGCATAATAGCCCCGGCACCGCAGCCACAGTGCTCAGCGTTTTTTGGTGCCGCCGCGCGATAGCGCGCTTGGATGGCAGCTCATTGCCGGCCGGCTGGTCGAGGAAGGCAATTATATTCCGATGCAGTGCAAAACTCACGGCCCGCTTGACACAACGTGGGGGACTCCGTCGCGTTTACCGACAGTCACCTCGACAGATCGACCGGAGCCGACTCACCAGCCTCGCCCAGAAGCCCCAACCAGAGAGCTGCAGCGGCGGCCCCGAAGGCGAACACGGCACTCGGACCGCCGTATCCGTAGAGCAGACCCCCGACGCTGCCGCCGACGAAAGCGCCGAAGAACTGGCTGCTGGCGTAGACGCCAGTCGCCGCACCCCGCAAGTCCCCGGGTGCCTCCCGGGTGACCTCGGCAGGCAACCTCGCTTCGATGAAGTTGAAACCGACGAAAAAGAGTATCAGCGCACCGATGAGCACCGGAAGACTGCCGAAACCGAGGGCGAGCAGTGCCTGCGAGACCGCCAGGGCAATGAGGGCCAGCACCCAAAGGCGTCGAGCACCCGTGCCTCGCTCTAGCGCACGGATCATCGGCACGGTGGCCAACAAGGAGGTGAGGATGGCCAGCACGTAAACCTGCCAGTGGCGACCTGCCGCTAGGCCCAGCTCATCGCGCAGCACCAACGGCACCGCCACGAAGAGAGCGGTCAGCTGCATATGGACTAGGAATACCCCGGCATCTAACCGCAGGAGGGAGGGCGAGGCGAACACTTCCGCCAGTCGAGCACGATCGAGCAGAGCAGCGCTTCGGGCATGCGTCGGCGGGTTTGGCACAGCGCCGAGCACGAGCACCACACCGCCCAAGGCGAGGGCGCCGGTGAGCCAGAAGATGGAACGAGCACCGAGCCAGGCGCCCAGCAGCGGCCCCAGGACGAGCGATAGCATGAAGGACGCACCGATGCTCGCACCCAGCAGCGCCATCGCACGGGTGCGCACCTCAAAGCGCGTGAGGTCAGCCAGCAACGCCGTGGCGGCTGCGGAGATCGCACCGGCACCCTGCAACACGCGCGCTACGATCAGCACCGGCAGCGTTTGCGCCGTCGCCGCGAGCACGGACCCCGCCGCCAACAGGCATAAACCGGCCACGATGACCGGCCGACGCCCGATGCGATCGGACAGAAGACCAAAGGGTATCTGCAGAGCCGCTTGGGTGATGCCATACGCACCAATGACCAGGCCGATCAGGGCGGGCGTCGCGCCGGCGTAGTCTGCCGTGTGCACTGCTAGCACGGGCAGAATCATGAACAAGCCGAGCATGCGGCACACCACCACCAGTGAGAGGACACCGATGGCGCGGCCTTCGGCTGGGAGAAGCCTGGTCTGAGTCGCGTCGGCGGGGGTGGCCAAAAGGTGATTCCGTGTATGGAGCTGCAAGCGGGCGCGTATGGTAGCAGCTGCCTCGGTCATCGCCCCGGCCTAGGCCGAAACGAACCAAATCCCCAGACGATCAAAGCAATCGTCCTGCGCTTTGGCAGCGGACAGCTCCCGGTCGTATAGTCGGGGGTTTGCCCTGCGCTGGCGCCAGCCCTGCGAAACGCATGTCCGTCATCAACGTCCGGGGTGCCCGCACCCACAATCTGCGCGACGTCGACGTCACGTTGCCGCGAGATCGATTGATCGTCATCACGGGCCTTTCTGGCTCGGGCAAGTCGTCGCTCGCCTTCGACACGATCTACGCCGAGGGTCAACGACGTTACGTGGAGTCCCTATCCGCGTACGCGCGCCAGTTCCTCTCGTTGATGGAAAAGCCGGACGTCGACCATATCGATGGACTATCGCCAGCGATCTCCATCGAACAGAAGTCCACGTCGCACAATCCCCGATCGACTGTTGGTACGGTCACGGAGATCTACGACTACCTCAGACTTCTCTTCGCTCGCGCGGGCATCCCGCGCTGCCCCGAGCACGACGTCGATCTCGTGGCTCAAACGGTCAGTCAGATGGTAGACCAAGTGCTCGCCCAACCGGAGGGGCAGCGCATGATGCTGCTCGCGCCGATGGTGCGCGGCCGGAAGGGCGAGCACGCCGCACTGTTCGATGAACTTCGGGCGCGTGGCTTTGTACGCGCCCGCATCGACGGCGAGCTCTTCGAGTTGGATGAAGCGCCGTCGCTTGATGCGCGCAAGCGCCATGACATCGACGTCGTGGTGGATCGCTTCCGCGTGCGGGAAGACCTCAAGCTCCGCCTCGCCGAGTCCTTCGAGACGGCGCTCGCCCTCGGCAACGGCGTCGCGAGCGTGATCAGCCTTGAGCGCCCCGATGATGCCCCAATCGTCTTCTCTGATCGTTTCGCCTGCCGGTACTGTGGATTCAGCATCCCAGAGCTCGAGCCACGCCTGTTTTCCTTCAACAACCCAGCCGGCGCCTGCCAAACCTGCGACGGTCTAGGGGTCACCCGCTACTTCGACGCCAACCGCATCGTCACCCACCCGGAACTGTCTATCGCAGGCGGCGCGATTCGCGGATGGTATCGACGCAACGCCTACTATTTCATGCTAATGAAATCGTTAGCATTGCACTACGGCTTCGATTTGGAGGCACCATTTTCATCACTGGACGAACGTCACCAAGACCTCGTACTAAACGGCAGCGGCGATGAAGAGATCGACTTCCACTACCTCGATGGCCGTGGCAAAACCACCTCGAGACGGCACAGCTTCGAGGGCATCCTACCGAACATGGAGCGGCGCTACCGAGAGACTGACTCGGCGAACGTACGCGAGGAACTTGGGCGATTCCAAACTACCCGGCGCTGCCCCTCGTGCCACGGCACCCGCCTGAACGAGTACGCCCGCAATGTGTTCGTGGGCGATTCCTCGCTCCCCCAGATCACCGCTCTTTCCATCGAGGATGCCTGCGCATTCTTCGATGACTTAAAGGTGCAGGGATGGCGAGGCGAGATCGCCCAGCGGGTGGTGAAGGAGATTCGCAGTCGCCTGGGTTTTTTGGTCGATGTAGGACTCAACTACCTATCGCTCGACCGCAGCGCCGACAGCCTCTCAGGCGGCGAAGCCCAGCGTATCCGCCTGGCGAGCCAGATAGGCTCAGGCTTGGTCGGCGTCATGTACGTATTGGATGAACCTTCCATTGGACTGCATCAGCGCGACAACGAGAAGCTTCTTGGCACGCTCGAGCACCTACGAGATATCGGGAACACGGTGATCGTCGTAGAGCATGACAGCGAGGCAATCCTGCACGCCAATCACGTCGTAGACATGGGCCCGGGCGCCGGCGTTCACGGTGGACAGGTCGTGGCACAGGGATCGCCCCAAGAAGTACTCGCGAACCCTGCATCCCTGACAGGTCAGTACCTTAGCGGGAAGCGCAAGATCGAGGTCCCCAAGGACCGCAAGGCGCCTGGCGACGCGCAGCTGCTTCTCAAGGGAGCTAGTGGCAACAACCTCAAGCACGTAGACATTGCGTTCCCAGTTGGACTGATGTCTTGCGTTACCGGCGTCTCGGGGTCCGGCAAATCGACCTTGATCAACGAGACCCTGTTCCGCGCTGTAAAGACCGGCCTCGGCCAGAAGGAAGACGAGCCCGCCCCTCATACGGCGTTCGAAGGCCTCGATCTAATCGACCGTGTGATCGACATCAGCCAGGCCCCCATCGGCCGCACGCCGCGCTCGAACCCTGCAACCTACACCGGTGTACTCACGCCCATTCGCGAGCTCTTCGCCGGCACCCAGGAGGCTCGTAGTCGGGGCTACAAGCCAGGTCGCTTCAGCTTCAACGTTCGTGGCGGCCGGTGCGAGGCCTGCCAGGGTGATGGCGTAATCAAGGTTGAAATGCACTTCCTGCCCGATGTGTTCGTGCCCTGTGATGTCTGCAACGGCCGACGCTTCAACCGCGAGACGCTGGAGGTCACCTACAAGGGAAAGAACATTCACGAAGTCCTGGAAATGAGCATTGAGGAGGCCCGCGACTTCTTCGCCAACGTCCCTATCATTGCCCACCGCCTGCAGACCGTGCTCGACGTAGGCCTGTCCTACGTCAAGCTCGGCCAGAGCGCCACCACCCTGTCTGGCGGTGAGGCTCAGCGAGTCAAGCTAGCACGTGAGCTGGCCAAGCGCTCCACGGGGCGCACCCTCTACCTGCTGGATGAGCCGACAACGGGCCTACACTTCCACGATGTGGCACAACTCCTTGCCGTACTCCACCGCCTGCGTGACGCGGGTAATACGGTCATCGTGATCGAACACAACCTGGACGTGATCAAAACCGCCGACTGGGTGATCGATCTCGGCCCTGAAGGTGGGGCGGGCGGCGGTGAGGTACTGGCAACCGGTACGCCAGAAGCTCTTGCGCAAGTGGAGCACTCCTACACGGGTGCGTTCCTGCGACAGCTACTTACCCAAGGGGAGCGGCCTGCCCGAAGTGGAGACAGTTCGGTCTCAAACGCTTAGGCGGCCAGGCACGCGCCATCTCGTTTTGTGACCTGTACCCGTTGCACGACAGGTTCGCTCGTGCAAGCTTTCCCATGTCGCCCGGAAGCGACGAATTTCCCTGCAGCACCACACCTCAAGGAGCGAGAACGGGTGTTGAATTCACTTCGCAAAGTGGCTGCGCGCCTCCTCGGTACACCGGGGGGACGTGAGCCTCGCCGACTGGCGCTGGATGACATCCCGCAGCTAGGTACCGTGTACCCCGAGGTTGATACGGTCGCCATGACCCTGCGCTTCTCCTCCCCTGACGGCGAGCACGGCACACGTCCACACACGCGTACCTTCGATGCAAGGTCCCGCGCCAGCCTGAGTTTCCGCTGTAAGAATCCCAGCTGCCGCCAGGGCGGTTTCGAACTACTCGGGCTCATCGATCGCGCCATGTCCGCTAGCCGCACCAAGGTGGTTGGTACAGGTGTGTGTGCTGGCGTAGAGTCACCTCCCGGCGCCTCGCAGCGCCGCTGCCTTCACGAGCTGCACTACCGTATCGAGATCCGCTACCGCCAGCACTGACCGCTATACTCCCGAGGCTGCCGCCAGCAACGCGGCGCGTTGCTTGGAGCTCCTTTGACTCTCGATCTTCTGGTGACCGTTGCCGTCCTGTTCGGATGCGTCGGCACCCTCGTCTTCACCCGCGCCGCTCCTGACATCGTGCTCATGGGCGGACTGACCGTATTGCTCGGCGGCGGCGTCATCGGCGCAGCGAGCGGCCTGGCGGGCTTCGCAAACGAGGGAACAATCACCGTGGCCGTGCTCTACGTGGTCGCCGCCGGCTTGCGCGAGACCGGCGCTTTGGATGTCGTGGTGCGTGGCCTGTTCCACCGAGCTCGATCGGTAGCATCTGCCCAGCTGCTATTGATGCTCCCGGTCACGGTCGCTAGTGGTTTCGTCAACAATACACCGGTCGTGGCCTGCTTTATCCCCGCGGTGCTGGACTGGGCCAAAAAAATGCGCATTTCGCCATCGCGTTTGATGATGCCCATGTCCTACGCCGCCATCCTCGGCGGGAGCTGCACGCTCGTAGGCACCTCCACGAACCTAATCGTAAATGGTCTACTGCTGGCGCAGCCACAGGTGCGCGGCCTCGCCTTCGCTGAGCTCGCCCTGGTGGGTGTCCCGTCGGCGATCATCGGCATCGCCTACGTACTGCTGACATCTCATCGCCTGCTGCCCGACCGCGATGCATCGGTGGAAGAGCTTCGCAATCCACGCGAGTACACGGTAGAGATGATCGTCGAGCCCGAGGGCCCGCTCGTGGGGCAGACCGTGGAGCAGGCCCAGCTACGAAATCTCCCAGGCCTGTATCTGATCGAGATCGATCGCGACGGCGACGTGTTGCCAGCAGTGACCCCAAAAGAGATGCTCCACGCTGGCGACCGACTGGTGTTCGCGGGGGTGACCGAGTCCATTATCGACCTACAGCGGATTCGCGGCCTTCAGCCGGCTACGGATCAGCTGTTTAAGCTCGATTCCCCTCGCAGGTCACGCGAGTTCATCGAGGCCGTGGTTTCGCCCACCAGCCCAACAGCCTACAAGACAGTGAAGGAATCGCGCTTCCGCCGGCGCTACGGCGCCGTGGTCATCGCCGTCGCCCGCGACGGTCAGCGCATCGCGCGCAAGCTAGGAGACATCCGGCTGCACGCTGGGGACACGCTGCTGCTGGAAGCCGAGGAAGGCTTCTCGCGCCGCTACCGCAACTCCCGCGATTTCCTGCTCCTGCGCCCAATCCATGACGCACGGCCGCCGCGCCACGAGCGAGCCGGCGTCGCGTGGCTGATCCTGTGCGCCATGGTGCTGCTGGCAGCAACCGGCATCACCAGCATGCTGCAGGCAGCGTTGCTCGGGGCTGGCGCAATGGTGCTGACGCGATGTTGCACGGGATCCATCGCACGCAACAGCGTCGATACTCAGGTGGTCGTAGTGATCGCCGCAGCCTATGGCATCGGTCAGGCAGTGGAAGCATCCGGGGCGGCAGCCTGGCTAGCCACCACCATGTTGACGGTCACCGACGGCAACCCTGTGCTGCTGCTAGCTGCGGTCTACGTGATGACGGTGTTGATGACATCACTCATTACCAACGCCGCCGCTGCGGTGCTAATGTTCCCTATCGCCGTGGCGGGTGCTGAGTCGCTGGGCGTCAGCGTGCTGCCGTACGCCGTCGCCATCGCCATGGCTGCCTCCGCCAGCTTTGCCACACCGATAGGATACCAAACGAACTTGATGGTCTACGGCCCCGGCGGCTACCGATTCTCAGACTATCTGCGCTTCGGTATCCCGCTGAACCTATTACTAGGCGCTACGGCGATCGCGCTGATCCCCTTGGTGTGGCCGCTGCACCCAAACTAGACCTTCGTGGGCATAGGGTGACAGGTACCTATCTTTCTTATTCGCCTGCGCGACCTTCATTCACCACCAGCCCACAGTGACCGCATCTGTCGCGCGCCGATTGGCTCCACGAAAAAAGGGGCCTAAGCCCCTTTCTCTCGATTAATCATCAGCTCATCATCAGCGCGGAGTACACCAGCGCTCCAGCGGCTGACCAGTCGCTAGGCTTCGGCCGCCACGTCCGCGCCTTGCGTCTGCGGCTCGCCGAGTTCGACAAGCTGCACGAGCGCCATCGGCGCAGCATCCCCCGGGCGTGGGCCCAGCTTCAGAATGCGCAGGTAACCTCCAGGGCGGTCCTTGAAGCGGGGCGCGATGTCCGTGAAGAGCTTAGCGACCACTGCCTTGTCACGCAGGCGATCGAAGGCAAGGCGACGGTTGGCAACGCTGTCGGTCTTGGCCAGCGTGATAAGCGGCTCGACGTGACGGCGCAGCTCTTTCGCCTTCGCGAGGGTCGTACGAATCGTCTCGTGGGTGAGCATGCTGGCGGACATGTTGCGGAACATCGCCTTTCGGTGCGACGAGTTGCGGTTCAGTTGGCGGCCGGAATGACGATGGCGCATGGTCTTCTATCCCGTTAATCGGTCAGATCCGTGAGAACGGATCGTCCTGGCTCAAGTTCGATGGCGGCCAGCCGTCCAGGCGCATGCCGAGTCCAAGGCTGTGGCTTTCCAGCACTTCCTTGATCTCGTTGAGCGACTTCTTACCGAGGTTGGGCGTGCGGAGCAGCTCCACCTCGGTGCGCTGGACCAGGTCACCGATGTAATTGATGTTCTCTGCCTTTAGGCAGTTGAGCGAGCGTACGGTGAGCTCGAGCTCGTCCACCGGACGCAGCAGCATCGGGTCGATCGTATCCTGCTTGGTTTCCACCTCTTCCGGCTGCGTCGGCAAATCGACGAATACGGAGAGTTGGTCCTTTAGGATGCCACCGGCGCGACGAATGGCTTCGTCAGGCTCGATGGTGGCGTTGGTTTCCACGTCCAGGATCAGCTTGTCCAGGTTCGTGCGCTGCTCGACGCGAGCGGACTCCACCGTGTAGCTGACTTTGCGGATCGGGCTGAAGCTGGCATCGAGGAGCAGGCGACCGATCGGGCGCGAGACCTCGTCGAAGCTGGCGCGCTGGGCCGCCGGCTGGAAGCCGCGACCCTTCACAACGCGCAGGTTCATGTTGATCGAGCCACTCTCGTTGAGCGTGCAAATCACTAGCTCTGGGTTGACGATCTCGATGTCATGACCCGTGTCGATGTCGCCCGCGTAGACCGGCCCCGGGCCGCTCTTGGTCAGAGTGAGCATCGCCTCGTCGCGCGCGTGCATGCGGATCGCCACAAGCTTGAGGTTCAGCAGGATGTCGACAACATCCTCCTGCACGCCCTCGATGCTCGTGTACTCGTGCAGAACCCCTTCGATCTCAGATTCGACGATCGCGCAGCCCGGCATGGAAGAAAGCAGGATGCGGCGCAACGCGTTGCCTAGCGTGTGGCCAAAGCCACGCTCCATCGGCTCGATCACGATCTTCGCATGATGATCGGTGATCTTGTCGACCTTGACGACTTTCGGACGAAGGAACTCTGTCAATGCTGCTGCCATGTAGCGGTTTACCTCGAGTAAAGCTCGACGACCAGGTTTTCGTTGATGTCCGGCAGGATGTCATCGCGTTCGGGCGCCGCCTTGAAGACGCCGCTCATCTCCTGCTCGTTCACCTCTACCCACTCGGGCAGACCAACCTGAGTTGCGATCTCGCGCGCAGCCTGCACGCGGGACTGCTTGCGGGCACGTTCCCGCAGCTGCACCGTGTCACCCCCTGCGCACTGGTAGGAAGGCACGTTGACGGTGGTGCCGTTGACGGTCACACCACGGTGGTTCACCAACTGGCGCGCCTCGGCACGCGTGGTAGCGAAGCCCATGCGGTAGACCACATTGTCGAGGCGACACTCGAGCATGCGCAGCAGGTTCTCACCGGTGGAGCCCCTCTGCCCCGCAGCGCTCTTGTAGTAGTTGCGGAACTGCTTCTCCAGCACGCCGTACATGCGGCGCAGCTTCTGCTTCTCGCGCAGCTGCAGGCCGTAGTCGGACAAGCGAGTACGACGCGCCTGGGCACCGCCCGGCAGCACTTCAGACTTGCACTTCGACTCGAGCGGCTTGATGCCACTCTTCAGAAACAGATCGGTGCCCTCACGACGGGAGAGCTTGCACTTCGGACCGGTGTACTTAGCCATACCTTAGATATCCTTAAACCCGACGCTTCTTCGACGGGCGACAGCCGTTGTGCGGAATCGGCGTGACGTCTTCGATGCTGGTGATGCGGTAGCCCACGGCATTCAACGCACGCACGGCGGACTCGCGGCCAGGACCGGGCCCACGCACGCGAACTTCCAGGTTCTTTAACCCGTAGTCCTGTGCGGCCTGGCCGGCGCGTTCGGCAGCCACCTGCGCGGCGAACGGCGTGCTCTTGCGCGAACCGCGGAAGCCGCAGCCTCCCGAGGTCGCCCAAGAGAGTGCGTTGCCCTGACGATCGGTGATCGTGATGATGGTGTTGTTGAAGGAGGCCTGGATGTGGGCAATGCCATCGATGACCTGCTTCTTGACCTTCTTCTTCGTTTGCTGCTTCGCCATGGCTTATCGCTGCCTTACTTCTTGATGATGCGACGCGGGCCCTTGCGGGTGCGCGCGTTGGTGCGAGTGCGCTGACCACGCAGCGGCAGTCCACGACGGTGACGGATGCCGCGGTAGGTCCCGAGGTCCATCAGTCGCTTGATGTTGAGGTTGACCTCACGTCGCAGGTCACCCTCCACCGTGTAACGCCCCACCTCGTTACGCAGGAGGCTAACCTCCTCCTCGGTGAGATCGCGAATCCTGGTGCTCGGCTCCACGTTGGCGCTCGCGCAGATGTGCTTCGCCGTCGTACGGCCGATGCCGTAGATCGACGTCAGCGCGATCACCGTGTGCTTGTGGGCCGGAATGTTGATGCCTGCGATGCGGGCCATTTACCTGACTCCTGGTCTTCCTCTAACCGTCGTGCCCCTACACGGCGCACGATCGGAACGCGCTGGGGATTAGCCCTGGCGCTGCTTGTGCTTGGGCTCCGAACTACAGATCACCCGAATGACGCCGTTCCGCTTGATTATCTTGCAGTTACGGCACATTTTTTTGACCGACGCGCGGACCTTCATGACGCTCTCCTTACCTCACCTGACCGGCGCCCGAACGGCTGTAGCCCTTCAGGTTTGCCTTCTTCATCAGGCCTTCGTACTGGTGCGACATCATGTGCGCCTGAACCTGCGCCATGAAGTCCATTACGACCACCACAATGATCAGCAGAGAAGTACCGCCAAAGTAGAACGGTACCTGGAACTGCATGATCATGAACTCCGGCATCAAGCACACGGCGGTCACGTACAGGGCACCCCAGAGGGTAAGACGCGTAAGCACTGTGTCGATGTACTCGCCAGTTTGGCGACCCGGCCGAATTCCGGGGATGAATGCTCCCGACTTCTTCAAGTTGTCGGCCGTCTCACGGGAATTGAACATGAGGGCGGTATAGAAGAAGCAAAAGAATATGATTAGTGCGCCGTAGGTCAGCGTGTAGATCGGCTGGCCCGGGGCGAGCGTTGCCGCAAAGCGCTGCAGCCAACCGAGACCGTCAGCACTAGAGCCGCTGACCCAGCCTGCGATGGTGGCCGGGAACAGGATCAAGCTCGACGCGAAGATCGGCGGGATAACACCACTCATGTTCAGTTTGAATGGCAGATGGCTCTGTTGGCCTTGAAACACGCGGCGCCCCTGCTGGCGCTTCGCGTAGTTGACGGTGATGCGGCGCTGCGCGCGCTCGACAAACACCACGAAGGCCGTGACCGCGAGCACTAGCACAAAAAGAATGATGGCAACCCAGTTCTGCATCTGGCCGGTAGCCACGAGGTTGATCGTTCCCCCGACCGCCGCGGGAAGGCCGGACAGGATGCTGGCTAGAATGATCATGGAGATACCGTTGCCGATACCCCGCTCAGTGATTTGCTCGCCCAGCCACATGAGGAACACGGTGCCGGTGACCAAGGTCACGGCCGCGGTGAACACGAAGGGAACGCCCGGGGTGATGACCAGGTTCTGGCTCTGCAATGCTAACGCGGCCGCCACGGACTGGAAGGTCGCCAGCACCACCGTGCCGTAGCGAGTGTACTGAGTGATCTTGCGTCGACCGGCTTCGCCTTCCTTCTTCAGGGCGGCCAGGCTGGGCAGGATCACAGACATCATCTGCATGATGATGGACATGCTGATGTACGGCATGATCCCGAGGGCGAAGATGCTAAGACGCTCGAGGGCGCCGCCGGAGAACATGTTGAAAAGGTTCAACACCGAGCCGCTGCCCTGGTTCTCAAACAGCTGCGCGAGCGCTTCCGGATCGATCCCCGGCACCGGAATGAACGTGCCGATGCGATAGACGATCAGGGCGCCGATCAAAAACATCAGGCGCTGGCGCAGCTCCGTGAGCTTGCCGCCCGTGGCACCGCCAGCGGCGGCGGCCATAGCTGCCTGGTTTTTACCTGTCATCGAACGTGCCACTTACGTACTCCCGGGCCCTCGCCCGTGTCGACACCCTGTGCCGGCCTTTGTGCTTAGTTCTTTCTTGCGTAGCTCAGCGATGGGTCAATCTTCGACCTTGCCACCGGCCGCCTCGATCGCGGCGCGGGCGCCCTTCGTCACCTTCAGGCCGCGAACCGTCACCGCGCTCTCCACGCTGCCGGAGCTAATCACGCGCGCCTCACGGATGAGAGAGGTGATCAGGCGGGCCTTGCGTAGAGAGAGAAGGTCCACGGTCGTACCGTCTTCCGACGCTGCAGCCGCCTTGGCGAGCTCGCCGAGACGAATCTCGTCAACGAAACGCTGCGTGCGCGAGCGGAAACCCACCTTCGGCAAGCGCCGCTGCAGGGGCATCTGGCCGCCCTCGAAACCCACCTTGTGGAAGCCACCGGAGCGGGCATGCTGGCCCTTCACACCGCGGCCACAGGTCTTGCCCTGGCCCGCCGACTCGCCGCGACCTTTGCGCTTGCCAGGCTTACGTGCGCCCTCACCGGGCTTGATCGTATTCAGGTGCATCGTTTGCTTGCCCCGTTAACAGCCACGAGCACTCAGCTCGCCGCCTCCTCCACCTTGAGCATGAAGGAGACTCGATTGATCATGCCCCGATTCTCGGGGGTGTCGGCCACTTCCACCGTATGGTGGATGCGCCGCAGCCCTAAGCCCATCAGACAGGCTTGGTGCGCCTTCAGGCGGCCGTGCTTGCTGCGGATCTGCGTGATCCGGATCTTCTTCGCGTCAGTCACGATTCTCGTCTCCCGCTCAACCCACGATCTCTTCGACCGCTTTGCCGCGTTTGGCGGCGACGGACTTGGGCGATCGCATGCTGGCAAGGGCATTCACGGTCGCGCGCACCACGTTGATCGGGTTGCGCGAGCCGTAGGACTTAGCGAGCACGTTGCGCACGCCAGCCGCTTCGAGCACAGCGCGCATCGCACCGCCGGCGATGATGCCCGTACCGTCAGAGGCGGGCTGCATGAACACGCGCGTGGCGCCGTGGCGGCCGTGCAGCTCGTGCTGCAGGGTATCGTCGCGCAGGGGCACGGAATGCAAGCTCTTGCGAGCAGCCTGCATCGCCTTCTGGATGGCGCCGGGCACCTCGCGAGCCTTGCCGTAGCCGAAGCCGACCTGGCCGTTGCCATCGCCGACCACGGTGAGAGCCGTGAAGCCAAATTGGCGACCACCCTTAACCACCTTCGCTACGCGATTCACGGCGACGAGCTTCTCGATGAAATCGTCGCTTGCGTTCTGTTCGCCCCTAGCCATATTCGATGCTTACCTTGAGATGTTCTTGGTGTTGCCTGCGCTCGCTTAGAACTGCAGACCGCCCTCGCGCGCGGCTTCCGCCAACGCCTTCACTCGCCCGTGGTAACGGAACCCAGAGCGATCAAACGCGACCGCAGTAACCCCGGCTGCAACCGATGCCTGGGCGACGGCCTGACCTACCGCGCGCGCCGCGTCGACGTTGCCACTCTTGTCGATCCCCTCGCGTAGCGCCTTAGCCACGGTGGACGCGCTGGCAACAACCTGCCCGCCGTCGGCCGAGATCACCTGAGCGTAGATATGACGCGGCGTGCGGTGAATCGACAGGCGCGGCTTGGCGAGGGTGCGGATCTTCGCGCGGGTCTTGGTCGCGCGGCGCTGACGAGCATTGCGTTTGTTCATGACTGACTCTGACGGTTGGTTCCGTAAGGGCGCATGGCCTACTTACTTCTTCTTCGCTTCCTTAATCGCCACGTACTCATCGGCGTAGCGGATACCCTTGCCTTTGTAGGGCTCAGGCGGGCGGTAGGCACGGATGTTGGCGGCGGCTTGACCGACCTGCTGCTTGTCCGCTCCCTTGATGACGATCTCGGTCTGGCTCGGCGTCTCGATGGTCAACCCCTCTGGCACCGGAAAATCCACCGGGTGCGAGAAGCCAACGGCGATGTTCAGGCTCTTGCCCTTCGCCTGGGCACGATAGCCGACGCCCACGAGCTGCAGCTTGCGCTCGAAGCCCTCGCTCACGCCCTTGCACATGTTGGCAACGAGCGCCTGCATGGTGCCCGCGATGGCCATCGAGTCGGGTTTGCGCGGGGCGACCTTCAGCTGCGCGTCTTCCTGGGTAAGCTCCACCTGAGGGTGGACCTCCTGGGTCAGCGCGCCTTTCGGGCCCTTCACGTGCACCACGTTATCCCTGATGGACACTTCGACACCCTTCGGGATGTCGATAGGCTTCTTCGCTACTCTAGACATTGCTCTGCTGCCTTAACGCTGTGTTGCGGGTACTACTGCTAGCTGCATCAGGAAACGACGCATAGCACCTCGCCACCCTGACCCTTGGCGCGGGCCGCTCGATCGCTCATCACGCCTTGAGACGTGGAGACGATGGCGACACCCAGTCCGCCGAGGACCTTGGGCAGATCATCTTTGCCGCGGTAGATCCGCAGGCCTGGACGGCTTACCCGATCGAGGCGATCTATCACAGGCTTACCTTCGAAATACTTAAGCTTCACCGTGAGCTTGCTGAGATTATTGCCGGCATCAGCCGCCATGAAGTCCTCGATGTAGCCTTCATCGCGCAACACGGCGCAGATGGCGAGCTTGGCCTTCGAGGAGGGCAAGGTGACGCTCTGCTTCGACGCGCGCTGACCATTACGAATGTGGGTCAGCAGATCGGCGATAGGATCAGACATGCTCATTGTTCGTAGCTCCCTTACCAGCTCGCCTTGCGCAGACCCGGGATTTCACCGTGCATTGCCGCTTCACGCAGCTTGTTCCGTGCGAGACCGAACTTGCGGTAGTAGCCGTGCGGACGACCTGAGATGCTGCAGCGATTGCGCTGACGCGTGGGTCCGGCGTCGCGTGGAAGCTTGTGCAGCTGCGCCATCGCCTCCATGCGCTCATCGTCGGTGCTCATCGCCGACCCAATGACCGCCTTCAGCTTCGCGCGCTTGTCGGCGAACTTTGCTGCCGTCTTGCGGCGCTTCACCTCACGCTGAATCATCGACTTCTTAGCCATGCTCTTCGGTACCTTCCCTTACTTGCGGAACGGGAAGCTGAAGGCTTCCAGCAATGCGCGCCCGTGTTCGTCGCTGTGGGCGGAGGTGGTGAAGCAGATATCCATACCCCGTATCGTGTCGATCGTGTCGTAGTCGATCTCGGGGAAGATGATCTGTTCCTTCACACCCATGTTGTAGTTGCCGCGACCATCGAATCCCTTGGGATTCAGGCCGCGAAAGTCGCGGATACGAGGAATCGCGATAGCGATCAGGCGATCAAGGAACTCGTACATGCGCTCGCGGCGAAGCGTAACCTTGCATCCGCATGGGTAGCCGTCGCGGATCTTGAAGCTGGCGACAGACTTGCGCGCCAGCGTGATGACAGGCTTTTGGCCCGACAGCGCCGTCAGGTCGCCTACGGCGTGCTCCATGACCTTGCGGTCGGCAACCGCTTCGCCGACGCCCATGTTCACGGTGATCTTCTCGAGCCGTGGCACTTCCATCACGTTCTCGATCTGCAGCTTCTCGCGAAGCTGGGGGACCACGGTCTCTCTGTAGAACTCTTGCAGCCTAGCCATCGCCGTAACCTCAGATGTCCACGACTTCGCCGTTGGACTTGAAATAGCGCACCTTGCGCGAACCACCGTCGCCGTCGTCGAGCACGCGGATGCCCACGCGGTCACCCTTGGAGGTGGCCGGGTTGAACAGCATCACGTTGGAGATGGACATGGGCATCTCCTTCTCGACGATCCCGCCAGCCACGCCGGCCTGCGGGTTCGGACGCTGGTGCTTCTTAACCATGTTGATGCCTTCAACGAGCACGCGGCCGTTACCCAGCACCTGAGTGACGGAACCGCGCCGCCCCCTGTCTTTGCCCGTGATGACGATCACCTCGTCACCCTGTCGGATCTTGTTCATCGTCTCTTCCTCTCGCCGCGCCCGCTTACAGCACTTCCGGTGCGAGCGAGATGATCTTCATGAAGTTGCTGGTACGCAGTTCGCGCGTAACCGGGCCAAAGATACGCGTGCCGATCGGCTCGAGGCGGTTATTCAGCAGCACGGCTGCGTTGCCGTCGAAACGGATCAGCGAACCATCTGGACGGCGCACGCCCTTGCGCGTGCGAACCACCACAGCGTTGTAGATCTCGCCCTTCTTCACCTTGCCGCGAGGGATGGCGTCCTTGACGCTCACCTTGATGATGTCACCGACCCCGGCGTAGCGACGCTTCGAGCCGCCCAGCACCTTGATGCACATGACCTTGCGGGCACCGCTGTTGTCGGCCGCGCTCAACACTGTCTGCATCTGAATCATCTGTCCGCTCCCGGCTGGCCTCGGTCGCCCTTCGCGTCCGCTCGGCCTTGCTGTCCAGTGAGCGACTCAGCCGCGCCTCGTTCGCAAGAGGCAGCGAGTCACTCGTTACCCTGCGATCACCGCTCCGGTGCGCGCTCCACCACGTTCACCAGCTGCCACGACTTATGCTTCGACATCGGTCGGCACTCGCGGATCTGCACGACATCGCCAATCCGGCAGTCGTTGTCCTGGTCGTGGGCCATCAGCTTAGTGGTCTGACGCACGAACTTGCCGTACAGCGGGTGCTTCACGCGGCGCTCGATCGCCACCGTGATCGTGCGATCCATCTTGTTGCTGACCACACGTCCCTGCACTGTGCGAATCACCTTGTTGTCGGTGCCAGTGTCGTTGCCGTCGCTCACGTCGCTTTACTCCGTTGCCGCTGCGTTGTGCAGATCGGTCATTACCGTCTTGACCCGCGCGATGTCGCGGCGGACCTTCTTGACCTGATCGGTCTGGGCCAGCTGGCCCGATGCCTGCTGCATGCGCAGGTTGAACTGCTCACGACGCAGCTCCAGCAACGTCTCATTGAGTTCTTCGCGCGACTTGCCGCGCAGCTCGTCAATCTTCACGACAACCGCCTTACAGGATCTGTCGAGACACGAAAGACGTGGCGAACGGCAGCTTCGCAGCGGCGAGGCGGAAGGCCTCACGCGCGACGGGCTCGCTCACACCTTCCATCTCGTAAAGCATGCGCCCGGGCTGGATCTGGCAGACCCAGTATTCGACGCTCCCCTTGCCCTTACCCTGACGAACCTCGAGAGGCTTCTTGGTAATCGGCTTGTCCGGGAACACGCGGATCCAGATCTTGCCGCCACGCTTGATGTGACGGGTGATCGCGCGACGACCCGCCTCGATCTGTCGTGCGGTGATCTGCCCGCGCTCCGTCGCCTTCAGGCCGAACTCGCCGAAAGACACGGTGGAGCCGCGATGAGCCAGACCGCGGTTGCGGCCCTTCATCTGCTTGCGGAACTTGGTTCTCTTGGGCTGAAGCATGTGGGCTTACCCCTGAGCAGCAGCGGGGGTCGGAGCCTCCGCCTCGGGTTCGGCAATTTCGAGCTCGTCGAAAACCTCACCCTTGAAGATCCACACCTTCACGCCGATCACACCGTAGGTGGTATTGGCTTCGGCGAACCCGTAGTCGACCTCAGCGCGCAACGTGTGCAGCGGCACGCGGCCTTCGTGCGTCCACTCGGCGCGAGCGATCTCAGCACCGTTCAGGCGACCGGCGACGCGAATCTTCACGCCGCCCGCGCCGAGGCGCATGGTGTTGGTCAGTGACCGCTTCATGGCGCGACGGAACATCACGCGACGCTCCAGCTGCTGGGCCAGGCCCTCGGCCACCAGCTGCGCGTCGAGCTCAGGCTTGCGGATCTCCGCGATCGAAATGCGCACGTCACCCAGGCCCATGCCCAGGAGCTTGGCCGTCTCGCGACGTAGCTTCTCGATGTCCTCACCCTTCTTGCCGATCACAACACCCGGACGCGCCGTGTGAATGGTGATGTGACACTTGCGAGCGGGACGCTCGATCTGGATGCGGCTCACGGACGCCTGCGACAGACGCTTCTTCAAGAACGTGCGGATGACGTGATCGCTGTGCACGTAATCGGGGAACGTCTTGGAATCGGCAAACCAACGCGAGGACCACTCGCGGGTGATGCCGAGACGCAGACCGATCGGATTGACCTTCTGACCCATCGTTTAAGCCCTGACCTTAACTATCGTCCGCAACGCGGATGGTGATGTGGCTGTTGCGCTTGATGATGCGCGTGCCACGACCCTTTGCCCGCGCCTGGTAGCGGCGGAAGCGGGGCGCCTCGTCGACCATGATGGAGGCCACGCGCAGCTCGTCGATGTCGGCCCCATGGTTGTGCTCAGCATTGGCGATGGCCGACTCGAGGACCTTGCGCACGATGCCGGCAGCCTTCTTAGGCGTAAACATGAGGGTCTGCAACGCCTGACCGACCGGCTTACCACGGACCATGTCAGCCACCAGGCGACACTTCTGCGGTGAGATGCGGGCGTAGCGGAGCTTCGCTGAAACTTCCATCGTTCCCACTCCTATCAGCGGGTCTTCTTGTCTGCCACGTGGCCCTTGTAAGTGCGCGTGGGCGCGAACTCACCGAGCTTGGGGCCGACCATGTTTTCCGACACCAGCACGGGCACGTGCTGACGACCGTTGTGCACGGCAATGGTGAGACCCACCATGTCCGGGAGAATCATCGAGCGCCGCGACCAGGTCTTGATCGGACGGCGATCGTTAGCGGAGACCGCTGCCTCCACCTTCTTCGCCAGATGCTCGTCGACGAAAGGCCCTTTTCTTACCGAACGTGGCACTTCACCAACCCCTTACTTCTTACGACGGCGACGGACGATCATGTTGTCCGTGCGCTTGTTGTTACGCGTCTTGTAGCCCTTGGTGGGGGTACCCCACGGGCTCACCGGATGACGACCACCGGAGGTACGACCTTCACCACCACCGTGCGGGTGGTCGACCGGGTTCATAGCCACACCGCGAACGGTTGGGCGAACACCGCGCCAGCGCGTGGCGCCCGCTTTACCAAGCTTGCGCAAGGAGTGCTCGTCGTTCCCGACCTCACCCACGGTCGCGCGGCACTCGGCAAGTACCTTGCGCATCTCGCCGGAACGCAGGCGCAGGGTGGCGTAGCGACCCTCGCGCGCAGCCAGCTGCACGCTCGCGCCGGCCGAGCGCGCGAGCTGAGCGCCGCAGCCAGGCTTCAGCTCTATGCAGTGCACGACCGAACCCACCGGGATATTTCGCAGCGGCAGGCAGTTGCCGGGCTTAATCGGTGCATCTGTGCCGGACATTATAGGCGTGCCGGTTTCCACACCCTTGGGCGCAATGATGTAGCGGCGCTCGCCGTCCGCGTAGAGCAGCAGCGCGAGGTTAGCGGACCGATTAGGGTCGTACTCGAGACGCTCCACCTTGGCCGGGATGCTGTCCTTGTCACGCTTGAAGTCGACGACGCGATAGCGCTGCTTGTGACCACCACCACGATGTCGGGTGGTGATACGACCTGCGTTGTTGCGCCCACCGCTGCGGGACTTGCTCGCTACGAGAGGCTCGTAGGGCTTGCCCGTGTGCAGCCCACTCGCCTTGACCTTGACGACGAAGCGCCGGCCGGCGGAGGTGGGTTTGGTCTTTTGAACTGCCATCGCTGCGACTCTCGCTATTCGTTACGTCGACGCGCTATTACTCGGCGGCGTCGAGGAAATCGATGTCGTGGCCCTCTGCTAGGGTCACGTAGGCTTTCTTCCAGTCCGACCTACGGCCGAAGCGGGAACCGAAGCGCTTAATTTTGCCGCGGTGGTTGACCACCTGAACGCTGTCTACCTTGACGTCGAACATCAGCTCGACCGCCTGGGCGATCTCGGGCTTGCTAGCATCGCGGCGCACCTTGAAGACCACCTGATTAGACTGATCCGCCACGCGCGTGGACTTCTCGGACACGTGCGGACCGAGGAGCAGGGTCATGAGACGCTCTTGGCTCATTGCCAGGCCTCCTCGATGTGCGTGAGTGCGGCCGTGTCGATGACCACGCGAGCATTGCGCAGGAGGCTGACGGGGTTGACCGCCTTAGCTTCGAGCACTTCGACGTGGGGCAGATTGCGGGCCGCGAGGACCAGCGCGTCGGGGGCTGCACCGACGATGATGGCGCAGTCTGCTGCCACGTCGACACCGGCCAGCCACGCGAGCAGGGCCTTGGTCTTGGGTTCTGCCACGGCGACGGACTCGACGACGTGCAATCGGTCCTGCCGCACGAGCTCCGACAGGATGGAACGCATGCCTGCGCGATAGGCCTTTCGGTTGACCTTCTGTTCGAAGTTCCGCGGGCGAGCGGCGAAGGCTCGACCGCCCCCGCGCCAGATGGGGCTGCGAATGGTACCGGCGCGGGCGCGACCAGTGCCCTTCTGACGCCAAGGCTTGATGCCGCCGCCGCTGACGTCGGAACGCGTCTTCTGCGCTTTGCTTCCGGCACGGCCCTTGGCCATGTAGGCCACGACCAGCTGGTGCACCAGCGCTTCGTTGTATTCGCGGCCGAAGGTGGTGTCGGAGATATCAACACTACCTTGACCGCCCGTGAGCTGAAGTTCCATCAGGCCGTCCTCGTCTTCACGGCCGGCTGCACGATGACGTCGCTGCCGGCGGCGCCCGGTACGGCACCCTTGATCAGCAGGAGGTTGCGCTCAGCGTCCACGCGAACGACCTCCAGATTTTGCGCCGTGCGGCGCTTGTTCCCCATGTGCCCCGACATCTTCTTACCCTTGAACACGCGGCCCGGCGTCTGATTCTGGCCGATGGAGCCAGGCGCCCGGTGGGCTAGGGAGTTGCCGTGCGTGGCGTCCTGGGTGCGGAAGTTGTGCCGCTTGATCGCACCGGCGAACCCCTTACCGACGGTCGTGCCGACCACGTCGACCTTTTGGCCGGCCTCGAAGGCCTCGACGGTGATCTCGCTGCCCGCCGACATACCCTCAAGCTCGGCATCGGAGACGCGGAACTCCCACAGGCCGGTACCCGGCGCCACGTCGGCCTTGGCGAAGTGCCCGGCGGCCGCCTTTGAAACGCGTGAGCGACGCTTCTCGCCCGCGGTAACTTGCAGTGCCGTGTAGCCGTCCGTGTCCTGCCCCTTGACCTGGGTCACCCGGTTGGGGGTGGCCTCGATCACGGTGACGGGCACCGACTCGCCGTTTTCAGTAAAGATCCGCGTCATACCGCGTTTGCGGCCGACTACACCAATGGGCATCGTCAAATCCTCGAATGTCACCGGCTGGCAGGCCGCCACACCCCTCTCGGAGGCGGCGCCAACGTCAGCGCAGGGGATCCATCCACGCGCAGAAAGGCGCGCCGACGGCGGTCAAAGCCGCGGGTAGATCTCGGTGATCAGCCAGTCTTAAGCCACGGCCTGGATAACGGAACTCGTGCCCGAGCCGGGGAGAGCCGGAAATGTTAGCACGATATTCGCCTACGTCAACGCCGAAGGCGCAGCGGAAGGCAGTTAAGGCGACCGCTCCCGGCAGGACGGTCGCCCCTCGCGTCGCCGGGGTTGTTTAAGCCCCGGCCTGCAGCTTGATCTGCACGTCCACACCGGCCGGCAGCTCGAGCTTCATGAGGGCGTCAACGGTTTTGTCCGTCGGGTCGACGATGTCCATCAGACGCTTGTGCGTGCGCAACTCGTACTGGTCTCGCGCGTCCTTGTTGACGTGCGGGGAGATCAGCACCGTGAAGCGCTCCTTCTTGGTCGGCAGGGGGATCGGGCCGCGGACCTGCGCGCCAGTACGACGCGCGGTTTCGACGATCTCCCGGGCCGAGCTATCGATCAGCTTGTAATCGAAAGCGCGGAGCCGGATACGGATGTTCTGATTTGCCACGTGTAGGTTTCCTTCAGTTCTCTAAGTGCAGGCGCGAGATCACTCGAGGATCTTCGCCACCACGCCCGCACCCACCGTGCGGCCACCCTCGCGGATGGCGAAGCGCAGGCCTTCCTCCATCGCGATCGGTGCAATCAACTCCACGCCAAGCTTGATGTTGTCGCCCGGCATCACCATC